>JAOUPX010000131.1 GCA_029879645.1 Nitrospinota bacterium | reverse complement strand
AGTGGAGGTTATCGCGGAAATCGCAAATCGGGTTTTTCCGGACAGCCCCATCCCCTGGAAGGAATTTAGGCATACCACCAACATCAGGCAGGTGATCGGCTCGGTCGTTAAAGGAATGAAGCCCATGCAGGAGATCGACCGCACGCATAAGGAATTCCACATTGAAGGCCGTATCCTTCACCGGCCTCTGTTTCCCTCCATCAATGGAAGAGCATCATTCAAGGTACCGCAAACCCAGGTGGCCCCATTAAAGGATAATCTTTTCCGGATGATGACGGTAAGATCGGAAGGACAATTCAATACTGTTGTTTACGAAACACAGGATAAATTTCGCGGAGTAGAGTCCCGCGACGTGGTACTGATCAATCCTGAGGACATGAAACAGAGAGGATGGCAGGCAAACGATACCGTCACCGTAACCAATGTAACCGGATCCATGCCGGGACAAAAACTCGTACCCTATCCCATAACACCGGGCAATATCATGATGTACTTCCCGGAAGCCAATGTACTGGTCCCCCGATCCGCCGATCCCCAATCCCGAACGCCCTCGTTTAAATCCATCGAAGTAACTCTCCAAAAAGAATAGGCGGAACAAGCGGTTACTTTCAAAACGCTTTCTTCAGTTCGTCCAGCAAGGCGACGTAAATGTTGTGGCAGAAATCGCAGGCGTCCTCCGTTGGCGATTCCCAGCTGGAGGACCACTCGATAAAACAGGTATTACTATCCGTCACAGGAATCAATCGGACTGCGCCGATATAATCTTTCACGTCACTCTTGGATACCGGAGGCGGACCATCATCGATCGAATATTTGAAAGACTTGTCCAGTTCACTGAACTCCACCAGAGTTTCATAAAAGGCTCCGTTTAAAATCCGGCGGGCGCCAATCTGGTCTCCCGATTTATCGCCTAACGCCTCGCATTTATCAATAATCCCGGAGGCCCATGAAAAATCATGGAAATTTTTGATTTTATCCCACACCTGATCCACGGGCGCGTTGATGACAGTGGTTTGATATGTCTTACCCATAAAAATTGTCCTTTTCTGTTTTGTATTGCGTGTACTTTAAAGTTTGAATATCTGTAATAAGTCGTTTGCCATCAAAATCGATTACAAATTATTTAAATGGAACCTCATTTTATTTAATCCTTGAAATACAAATAGTTTTACCCGATCCTTTTTAAAACGTATTTCTCTCAACCCTTAACGGCCAACCCTCAGATATGAGCTCAGGTTCCGGTTCCACCAAAGTAATTCTCATTGCCATGATGGCGAACTTGGGGATCGCCCTGGCCAAATTTGTCGGCGCTTACTTTTCAAAAAGCTCCGCCCTGCTGGCAGAGGCCATCCACAGTGTAGTGGACACCTCGAATCAGGCTCTGCTCCTGCTGGGTGAAAAATCCTCCAAAAAACCGCCGGATGATTCCCACCCCCTGGGATACGGCCGTGAAACTTTTTTCTGGTCGTTTGTCGTGAGTATTCTCTTATTTTCGCTGGGCGGCCTGTTCGCGGTTTACGAGGGAATCCACAAACTGGAGCATCCCGAACCGATGGACCGCCCGATACTGGCGATAGGGATTCTGGTCTTCAGTATTCTGCTGGAAGGATATTCTTTTTATGCCTGCTTGAAGGAAGTGCGCGACACCAACCCTTTCAATAACCTTTGGACCTGGTTTCGAAAAACCACTTCAGCCGGTTTGCTGGTTATATTTACCGAAGACGCCGGAGCTTTGATCGGACTGGTGATTGCCACCTCCTGCGTCTCCCTGTCGTGGGCACTGGACAATCCGGCACTCGACGCCTACGGCTCTATCATGATTGGAGTCCTGCTAATCGGCCTGGCGGTCCTTCTGGCTCGAGAAATCAAATCGCTGATTATCGGCGAGGCCCCCAGCATGAATTACCGCCCCCATATCGAATCCCTGGTGCGCAGTCACATTCCCAACAGCCGGATGCTGAGGTTCCTGGCCTTGCAAACCGGAGACGGCGAAGTGCTGATCAGTTTTAAGATTACTCCGGGAAATATCAGGGATGTTTCCAAATTGATAGAAACCATCAATCAAATTGAAGAACAGATTCGAATCCAGTTTCCAGAAGTCAAATGGCAATTTGTCGAGCCGGATTTTCAGGATTAATTCTTACTCGCTTGTTCTTCTCTAATACAACGGGCTTATTGATCTTCCGCCTGCTTATACAACATTGCTTTCCCCTCCACTACAGTTAATAGCCCATAGTCAAAGCACCCGGTCGGCGGGGATCGGAGGCTCCGGTCAACCCCGTCGGAGTTTTCAGGATGGATTGTGTAGAGCCAATGGAGTTGGCAATCGTCACCTGGTGCCCCCTTTCTTCAAGGAGTCGGCGGGTATCCGGATTCAGGTCACGCTCCACCCTCAACTTGTCCGGTCGCCATTGATGGTGAATGCGCGGGGCATTGGTGGCCTCGGCAATATTCAACCCATGATCGATCACATGAATGATTTGCAGTAACACTGCTGAAATCAGCCGGGGTCCGCCGGGACTGCCGGTAATCAGAAAGGGTTTTCCGTCCTTGAGAACCAGGGTCGGACTCATGGAACTGAGGGGACGTTTATTCGGAGCTACCGCATTGGCTTCGCCCCCAAGAAGGCCGTACGCATTGGGTATCCCCGCCTTGGCAGAAAAACAATCCATTTCATTATTGAGTAATATGCCCGTTCCCGGCACCACGATGCCGGATCCGAAACTAAAATTCAAAGTAGTGGTATTAGACACCACGTTGCCCTGCCGGTCTATAATTGAAAAGTGTGTGGTCTCATCACTTTCATAGGGGAAGGGATCTCCCGGACCGAGGTCGCTCGAAAGGGTGGCACGCTGAGGCTCAATGGTCCTGCGTAATTCCTCGGCGTAGGCTTTAGACGTCAATCCCGAAACAGGGACTTTCAAAAAATCGTTGTCTCCCAAATGCTTGCTACGATCGGCAAAAGCGCGACGCATGGCTTCCGTGATCCAATGAAGAGTTTGGGCGCTGTTATGACCCGACTCTCCTATAGGAAGTCCTTCCAGAATGTTAAGCATTTGGATGACATGAACCCCGCCAGAACTGGGCGGCGGCATGCCGAAAACCTGATAGCCGCGATACGTTCCCCGTACGGGTTCGCGAATCACGGCCCGGTAATTTTTCAAGTCTTCCAGGGACATGATTCCACCGTGGCTCTCCATAAACCGGACTATTTTCCGGGCGAGGTCACCTTCATAAAAGGCGGAAGGCCCCTGCTCTGCCAGAATCCGGAACGTTTTCGCCAAATCCTTTAAAACCAGACGCTCGCCCACCCGATACACAGACCCATCGGGCTTGTAATAAGTACGGCGGGTTTCGGGCCATTTGTGAAGACGCTCCCTGCCTTTCAGCAATGTAAACACATGATCCCGCGTGACGGGAATTCCTCTTTCGGCCAGACGGATGGCGGGTTGCAATAATTCTTTCCACGGAAGGGAACCAAACGATTTATGCGCCAGGGCCAGACCGGCTATTGTTCCCGGTACTCCAACGGAAAGAGGGTGAGATTCCAACAGATCACGATCCACCTTTCCTTCTTTATCCAGGAACATATCCCGGCCGGCTTTTGCCGGAGCGGTTTCCCGATAATCAATGGCAACCGTTTTACCCGTTTCCGCCAAGTGCACCAACATGAAACCACCGCCGCCAATATTTCCCGCCCGTGGCAACGTAACGGTCAAGGCCAACTCCACCGCAACCGCGGCATCAATGGCGTTACCTCCCTTTTGAAGTATTTCCACTCCAATTTGCGTGGCTGTCGCCTCCTGCGAGGCAACCATCCCATTTTGCGCCAAAACAGGATGAAAGAGATCCTTTTGTGAATATATGTTTTTCAGCTGAGCCCCAGCCACCACCGGTAGCAAGGCGAACAGAAAACAGCAACCCGCAACGAAGGTTTTGAATGAAGATCTTCTCTTCACTTTACACATAAATTGATCCTTTAACGACCCTGCCGGTTAATCAAACAGAGGTAACAGACCCAACAGTTGCAGTCTCTGCCGGGGATCTGATACCGGTAAATTAAAATAATTGATAGTGATATTTTTATTTGGACTCAAGCCATTACAATATATACAAACTGCAAATATTTGATTAGATAAAAACGGAGGGATCGTTGATACCTGATCAGTTCTTATTGCATTCATTGCCCGATTCGAAACAGACACCATCCGGCTCTCGGCCTTCCGCAACATCCTTGAGAAGCGGCAAAGCGTGTTCTTTCCAACCCTGGCCGAAGGAATCGGCGCTCGGTTTCAGGCGGATATTATAATGCCGCAGAGTCAGATGCGTGGATTGTCCTTGTAGTTTTAAAATAATTTCTACCGTCGATTCACCCGGCGCCAGATTTTCCACACCGCCCCAGGTGAACACCACTTTCTCGTTGGGCACAATGTCGACAAACTCTCCGCGGCAGTGGATGCCGTCGAAGGTGCCGATGTGGAACACCCCGCCGGGCCTGGGATCGGCTTCCACGATCTCAGCAAACCATTCCTTCATTTTCTCTTGCTCGGTAAGAAATGAAAATACCGTGTCCGGCGATGCATCAATAATTATTTCCCGGGTTAACTCGTAATTTTCACTCATGATTACCTCTTTTCATGTTTTTCGGCGGCGGCTTTCAATCGATCCAGCCTGGTGTCCCAAAAATCTTCCAACAACGCCTTCACGGGAGCAAATCCTTCGGGACGTAAACTGTAAAGACGGCGTGTCCCATCTCTCCGCTCGGTCACGAGTCCCGCGTCTTTCAGAATTCGCAAATGTTGGGAGACGGCGGGACGCGTGATGCCTTTGAATTTCTCTGCAATCGAACCCGCCGGCATTTCATGGTGCCGCACCATTTGTAATATTGCCAGCCGAGTCGGCTCGGCCATCGCCTGCATTACATCAATCATGAATTAATGTTAGCTTTTACTAACGTAAGTTTCAACTAAAATATCGACTCATTCCTCCACCTGTTTTGGCTATCCCTCTGGATGGCCGGGCCGTGGATTTATATTTGATCAAAGACATTTATAAACAATGTGATTTAAATATCATTTGATACAATATCGGCATGTCCGATCCGACGAAATTTGATTTCAAAAGTTCCGGGACCCTGGTGGCCCAGGTCTATGAGGAACTGCTGGTACCGCGTATTTTCGAACCGTGGAGTAAGCTGCTCCTGACCGAAGCCAGGCTATCTCCCGGTGAATCGGTGCTGGACGTGGCGTGCGGACCGGGTACGGTGGCGCGCATGGCTTCGATTACGCTTGGACCAAAAGGTAAAGTAACCGCAATAGATATCAGTCCACCGATGCTGGATATCGCCCGCGCCAAATCTCATTCTCCCGAGAGAGCACCCATTGAATATATGGAATCGCCCGCCGTTCCTTTAAAGGCAGACGATGCCACCTTCGATGTCACCCTGTGCCAGCAGGGCCTCCAGTTTTTTCCGGAAAAGGTCGAAGCATTGAAAGAGATGGCTCGCGTTACCCGGCCAGGGGGACGCATTGCTTTAGCAGTTTGGGGATCCTTGACACAAAATCCAATTTTCGGTGAAATTTGTGCGGGTCTGGACGAAAGCCTCCCCTCATCCATTGCAGATATGATGAAAGCCCCGTTCAGCCTGAGCGATCCCGAGCAATTGAGAGCCCTTGGAGAGGAGGCGGGATTGAAAGACATCGAGGTCAAAACCTGCTCACTGCCTGTGACTTTCGAAAGAGGGGTCGATCAGGCAATCCGCGTCCTGGATGCCACCCCACTGGCACCCCAAATCGCAGAGTTGCCTTCCGAAAAGCAAGAGGCCATGGTTGAAATTTTACAAGACCGGTTGAAGCAATTTTTAAACGGCGATCGATGCGTCAGCTCTGCTGTCTCGAATATTCTGATGATTAACGTTTAACTTCTCTACCGAGACATTCCGGGTCTTCTCCATTTTTGTTTTTGTCCTTCCCTTTTCCTGTCTTGTATACGCTCGCCCTGTTCTCTCAACTTGAAAAATCAAAGGAAAAGAATATATTAAATCTTAGATAGAGGTGGAATCAAGGAACCAACGAAATAATAACAAGTCCTTGGGAAAAGGCGGCTTTTATGATCACCAAAAAAGACATCCGGAAGGCTTATCAACGCCATGCCGATAAATATGATTTATCGGTGCAATTGTACAGGCTTTTGGGATTGCGGATCGAAGCCTACCGTTCGTATACAGTCGATCTTCTGAGTCTTCAAAAAGGGGACTGGGTAGTCGAGTTGGGTTGCGGAACCGGTCTGAATTTCCCCCGGATCATGGAAAAAATCGGCCCCGGCGGTCGGCTGATCGGGGTGGATATCACTCCCGGTATGTTGGACGTGGCCCGGGCTAAAGCCGACCGTTGCGGCTGGCAAAATGTGGAATTGATTGAGTCGGATATCGCCGCTTTCCATTTCCCGCCAAAAGTCAACGGCGTGATCTCCACCGGCGTTTTCGGTTACGTTCCGGAATACGACTGTGTGATCGAAAAAGCGTCTCGGGCGCTGGCTCCCGGCGGACTGTTGGTCATCTTCGATCTCAAGAGACCCGAGCGCTGGCCGTCATGGTTGTTCCATTTATATCTTGGGTTGGCACAACCCTTCGGAGTTACCCCTGCTTATTTTCATCACAAGCCCTGGAAATCCGTGGAACGCCATTTTCCGGCCACCCGGTTTGAAGAACGGTATGGTGGGTTGATATACATTTCAACTGGTATTGCAGGCATCCCCACCGCCGGAGAAATAATAGAAGAAATGGCTAACTTGGAAATGTTCCCTGTCCCCAGTCCAAGCTGAACATTATAGACCTTAAAAATGTTCCTCATCATTTAAATAAATCTTCATTTCCTTCGGCGGGGCAGAAGGTGGACTGAAATCCATCGCCGTGTGTAAACACTTTGCCGCCATCGCAATCAGGATCCATCGCCGGCACCCACTTCTTGATGCCGCCATGGTCATCCTGTAGAGGCAGGTAAAGCTTGAGATACTCATCTTTGGTGCTGAAATGATATTTCACGGGCTCATCCGGCTCGTCCGAACATCCCACCATCAATAATGTCATTAAGACCAGCGGTAATAAAATTTTCATAATCCTCCTCCATTCACAAATTTCCCCTGCGCTTCTTTTCTTCAGGATAACCGCTCTGTGAGATTAAGCAATAGGTTGAGGTGTTGCCAATGTCCTGTAAACTGGGAGGCGTTAATACGGTGGAGAATTTAAATTTGTGGAGTTTTAAATAATAGTGACAGGTCGAAACCCCTGGTTTTTAACTTTTCGATCAGCTCCTGGTAATGCGACTCTTTCATGACTGGCGTACGGCTCAGAATCCATAAATGCTGCCGTTTGGGTTCACTGACAACGACGAATCGATAGTTTTCATCCAGTTCGATAATCCAATAATCCCCGTAAAAAGGCCAAAAGAATGTGACCTCAAGCCTGGCATTGGTTTCAGTATCGACCACATGAGCTTTGCCTTCCGC
>JAOUPX010000130.1 GCA_029879645.1 Nitrospinota bacterium | reverse complement strand
CCCATTGAGCGAGTTGTTCCCGTCCGATTTTGGCGTTGTGGCGGATGTCCACTGGAAAAGAAGGATGAAAGAG
This sequence comes from Nitrospinota bacterium, assembly GCA_029879645.1. Taxonomy (GTDB): domain Bacteria; phylum Nitrospinota; class Nitrospinia; order Nitrospinales; family Nitrospinaceae; genus SZUA-226. The sequence goes on along the minus strand of JAOUPX010000130.1, from coordinate 7,452 downwards.
GACTCGTCGTATCGATTGCGTAACAGCATGCTTCGCGCCCAGCGCTAGCAATTCTTCGGTGACGGTTTCTTCATTAATAGCACCTTCCGGTTCAATCACGATCACCGGCGTTTGGTTTCCTGCCGGACCCACACCCACCAGGGCCGACCGCTTCACTTGCGAGTGGGTATTGAAAATGGCCTCGCAGGGAATGGTGAACAGGGTGCCATCCGCAGTTTGGACGCGATGACTCTTGCGTCCGCAAAACCACAGGCGGTTGTTATCGTCCAGATATCCGACATCCCCCATGCGGTGCCAGAAGTTGTCTCCATCGCCGATCTTGGCCAGCCGCGTGGCATTTTCCCGATTGAAATATTCGCGCGTCACCCACGGACTTTGCACTACCACCTCTCCGATGGCGCCCTGGGGCATCTCCAATGAATCGTCCCATTGCTCAATCGCCTCATCCGTAATTTTAATAATCTTTAAAGTTAATCCGTCCACCGCCTGTCCCACGCACGTCCCTTTTCCCTGTTGGGTTTGCGCCCAGGTTTCGTTCACGATTTTGCGGTGAGTGGTAGAGGCAACGGGCAACGCTTCCGTCGCGCCGTAAGGGGTATGAATCATCGCCTCCGGCGACAGGATGGAGTCGAACCGTTCCAGCAGACTTCCCGGTACCGGCGCACCCGCCATTAATATTCGCTTGAGCGTCGGCAATTGCACATTTTTTTGCAGGCAGTATTTCGTTACGGTGTTCCACAAAGCCGGCGACCCGAAACTGTTTGTGATCGCGTATTTATTAATGTGTTCGATAATTGTTTCCGGATCCACCTCGGCGGGGCGGGTGGGATCCATGTCCGGAATCACGCAAGTCATGCCGAGTGCCACGCCGAACAGCGCGAACAGCGGGAAGGTGGGCATATCCATTTCCCCCTGTTCAATGCCAAACATCCGGCGCAGAAGTTCCACCTGCTGGAAAAACATACGATGAGTGTACAGCACGCCTTTCGACGGACCGGTACTGCCGCTGGTGAACAGGATGGCGGCGGGGTCATCCGGTGCCACCTGTTCCGAAGGGAATCCCGCATCTCCCCGGCGGCGAATCTGATTCAGAGTTGCACCGCCCCAGAGCCAGCGGCGTCCCACGGTCACGTTCAATTCGATGCTTTTAAATGCTTTGGAAAAGACCTTGCGCGCGGCATGCGCCAGGGGAATGGCAATCATTCCCCTCGGTTGAGCCGTGGCAATGCAGTTCAGAATATTTCGGCGTCCCAGTCCGGGATCGATCAAAACCGGCACCGCGCCCATCTTGAACAGGGCATAGGTGATACTTATGAAATCAACACCAGCCGGTACCATCAGCAGTACACGGTCTCCTTTTTCTATGCCGTAGCGGCGCAGACCGTCGGCGATCCGGTTGGCGTCCTGATCCAATTGCCTGAACGTTTTTTGGGCAACCGATCCACTGCGTGGGACAATCAGAGCCTCGGACTCGCCGCGCTCCCTGGCCAGTTGTTCGAGAGTGCGCGCGATATTTTCTGTGGAATGGGAAGCCATAAGTGATTAAAGGTCCAGTGCGGTTTTGATGAGGGGAAGAGTGACCTTGTGCTTTTGCCTGAGTGACTCTTCATTGATGCGGGTCACCGAATTTTTAACAGAAATAAAATCTCGTGGAATGCGGGTTAACAGAAAATCGATGATTTTGTCAGGGATATCCAGTCCCAAATCCTCCGCCAGTTTATGGATCAATTGAGCAGTAGCTCCGTCATCCATGGGATGAATTTCCGCTGTCATGCCCCATTTGAACCGGGAGGTGATAAAGCTTTCCGTTTGCTCCAGACGGTTCGCCGATGTCCGGCCCGCAAACACCATTTTCCCGCCCTGTTCGAGCATCTGATTGTATATCCGGTACAGGGTTTCCTGCGCTTTGGCATTGCCGGCGATCTGGTCGATATCATCCAGCAGTAAGTAATCAATCTGACTTTCCGGCATTCCCAGTTGACCGGGCAGTTCCCCGGTTCCGCGGTTGAGGGCATTGATCAAGTCCAGGCTGTGTACATACAACGCCTTGTCAGAAGAACCGGTTTCCGCCAGATAGTTGCCCACGGCCATCAATAAATGAGTTTTTCCCAGCCCTGGCGGGCCGGAAAGGTACAATGACTGGAAGTTCACCGGTTCACCGGAACATATACGCCGGGCGCAGGTCCACGCGAAACTGGACCCGCCGGAAACGATGAAGTTGTCAAAACGATATTCCGGACGGGAAGGAAACTGGATGATATCTTGCCGCGATTTTGAATCGTGATCAGGCATCGAGGGTAATGAATGGTGAGGGGCAGGGCGTAAACAGTCGAACTGCCTTAAAGTTAATATTGGGAACAATAAACTCCTCACCACCTATTCGCATTTCTAAAATCCTTGGTTTCATTTCGGTCCAATGTGAATGATCACCTGAGTTTTTTCCACCATAGGTTCTACGGTGATGGTGCAGATAAGAGTTTTTGTTTCGTAAAGCATGATGGTTCCCCGGTGATCTACCATGCGAATCAGGCGCCACCCTTTCTCCTGCATTCCGGCCCTGTAAAAGCTCACCATCTGATCCGGGGTATCCGCAACAACCAGGTGAATTCCTCCTACCATGATTTTCCCCTGTCCCGATTCATAAACGAAACTCCGGTCCCGGTCCATTTCATATCCGGTCGGGAACGGCAGGATGGGGAATTGCATGTTCACAGGCCGTGGGAGACTGGCTTCCATGGCTTTTGCCTGAGTCTCACCCTCGGTTCCTGAAGGTGGGGTGACGCAGGCGGAAATCCCAACGAGCATCAGGGACAGTATAAGCAGGGTTCCAATCAAATAGGTTCGATTTTTAGTCATTTCCGATCACCACCTTGCCGAGATAAACGATCCCCAGCCCCATCAGCATGGCCGCCAATCCGATAACCCTCACTACGGAGTTTTCGAGTTGAGGTAACTTCTGGGCCAGCCGTTTGACCTGGTCGGGGAAGCAGAAATAAGGTATTCCCTCAAAAATCATCATCAACCCAATAGCGATTAAAATCAGGTTTATGCTCATTCGTTGCCCCAACCCCTCCCTATAAGAAAAATGGGTTCACAGGCAGTTTTTGTCAAAAAAATCATGAGTTCCAAATGATATTCAGCACCCTTGAGCATGCGGAGGGCCAGAAGCCTCAGATAAAAGGATAAAAACCGAATCCGATTATCTTGGAAGGAGTTAGGGGAGTCAACAGGCAATTGGGAGGCACCCTTGAGGTTCAAAGAAAGGGACTTGTAATGCAAGAAAAGCCCATTATATAATGAAATCCAATAACTCATGTTTGGACAGGCCCACCAATAAATAATCACTTGGATGATAATTCAAGTCCGGCGCGCCTCACATGGGCCGGATGTTTTCATCTTTTTCCATATTTAGAGGATATTCAATGAATTCCAATATTCTAAAAGCCCCGCTCTCTATGATCTTAATGGCTCTGCTGATTTTTCCTCTGTCCTTTTCAGGTAGTGACAGCAACAGTCAATTTATATCTCAGGCTCACGCGGTCAGTGCCAAGAGCCAGCCCCTGGGAAGCAATATTTTTGTGGAAATTGCAAAGAAGCAGAACCCGGCGGTGGTCAACATCAGTACCAAAACGAATCGGCGCGCTCGTCCGCCCCGGCCTCCGAGAGACCCCAGGGCTCCCGGTGGACAGGATCCTTTTCAGGATTTTTATGACAAATTTTTCGGCGACCGCGAAAAAAAACCCCGTTCCGGAATGGGTTCTGGTTTTATTATCGATAAGGAAGGCCACATTCTCACCAACAATCACGTTATCGATGGCGCTGATGAAATCGTCGTTCTGATTCAGGATGGTGATAATGGGGAAAAAGAATACGACGCCAAACTGGTCGGAACCGACTCCAAAACTGATATTGCTCTGATTAAGCTGGAATTGAAGGATGGGGATCGAAAGATCTTCCCTACCTTGAGCCTGGGTGACTCCGATCTTCTGGAGGTGGGTGAGTGGGTGGTGGCCATCGGGAATCCTTTCGGTTTAAGCCATACCGTCACCGTGGGTGTGGTCAGCGCCAAGGAGCGGAATATAGGTTCCGGACCCTATGATGAATATATCCAGACGGATGCTTCGATCAATCCCGGCAACAGTGGCGGGCCTTTAATGAACATTAAAGGAGAGGTTATTGGCATCAACACGGCAATTATTTCCGGCAATACCGGAGGCAATGTCGGTATCGGTTTTGCTATCCCGATCAATGTTGCCAAAGGTATTCTGAATGATCTTAAGGAAAAAGGCACGGTAACCCGGGGATGGCTGGGTGTCATGATTCAGAAGATCACCCCCGACCTGGCGGAATCGTTCAACCTGGACCGTACCGAAGGCGCTCTGGTGGGTGACGTGATTCCCAACAGCCCGGCTGAAAAGGCCGGTATCAAGCGTGGGGATGTTATCGTCAAATTTGGTAATGAGGAAGTCAGGTCAATGGAGGAGCTTCCCAAGATAGTTGGCAGTACAACTCCCGGTAAAGCCGTCAATGTTGAAGTGATCCGTGACGGCAAGAAGAAAGTCTTGGAAGTGACCATTGCGGTTCTTAAGGATGAAGAAGTGAAAGTGGCCGCAGTGGATCCGCTGGGCATTCAGGTTCAGGACATTACGCCGGACATTGCGCAAAGCCTGAATCTGGATGAGGTGGAAGGCGTGCTGGTCTCGGATGTTACCCCTGGTGAGCCGGGAGGAGAAGCCGGACTCAAACGTGGTGATATTATTTCCGAGGTCAACAGGCAGAAAGTTGCCAATACCAGCGATTATGAACGGATCACCTCCAACCTGAAAGGCGGCGCCACGGCGCTGATGCTGGTTAAGAGAGGTGGGACCACCATCTACATTGCAGTCAAACTCAAGTAAATATGTTTCCGTTTCGGTTGCGACCGATGAAACGGCAGTTACTCTGATTTAATACACGGTGGGCCCTCTGGGCCCGCCGTTTCTTTTTCCAACAGGGCAATATGAATACCAGACGGCAAAAAATTATTAAGGCCATCTTATTCTTTATAGTGTCCCTCTGGATCCTTCAAGCTGTTTTCGCCGCTGCCCATGACAACGATTTTAGACGAACCCCCATCGTCACCACCGTCGAGAAAGCGGGGCCCGCCGTAGTCAATATTTTCACCGAAGAGGCGCCTCGGCAAATGAAAAATCCTTTTCGGGATTTCATGGGCGATCAGCTGTTCGAACGTTTTTTTGACGATTTCTACCAGCAGAGGGAGTCCGACCGGCGTAGTCTCGGGTCAGGCGTCATCATCGATCCCAAAGGATACATCCTGACTAACGAACACGTTGTGGCCAAAGCGGTTCGGGTTAAGGTCACCCTGATCGATAACCGGGAGTTCGAAGGGAAGGTGGTGGGGGCTGATATCAAATCAGACCTCGCTGTAATCAAAATCGACCCGGATCGGCCCCTGCCTCATGTGAAGATGGGCCGCTCTGATGACCTGATGATCGGTGAAACCGTCGTCGCCATAGGGAATCCCTTTGGACTCAAGCATACGGTCACTACTGGCATAATCAGCGCTCTGGACCGGACCATCCGCGCCAGTGAAAAACAGGTGTACAACGATTTTATTCAGGTGGATGCATCGATCAATCCCGGCAACAGTGGCGGGCCTCTGCTCAATATCAACGGTTCTTTAATTGGTATCAATACCGCGATTTTCAAGGATGCCCAGGGCATTGGGTTTGCCATTCCCATTGACAAGGCCAGGCGTATTGTCGACGACCTTCTGGAATACGGCAAGGTTCGGCGCGGATGGCTGGGGGTTTCGGTGCAGGATTTAACTCCCAAGGTGGCGCGTCATTTCGGTCTGGACCATGTTCACGGCGTGCTGGTGACCAACGTTTTCCGTGAAAGTCCTGCCAGGCGCGCAGGTATCCAGCCCGGAGATATCCTGCTTAATATCGAAGGCCACGAAATTGCCGACAAGTCGGATTATTTTCGCCAGGTTGCCTCCTATACCGTGGGTGACAGTTTCTGGCTGACTTATCTGAACGACGGCCATAGCCACCGAACGCAGGTGCACATTTCACCCATTGCCCCCTCCGCCGCCGGGGAGATGGCGAAGCAGTGGCTCGGCGTGTCTGTGAAGGATATCAATTGGAAGCATGCCAAACGTTATAATATAGCGGCCCGCAATGGTGTGGTGGTGGTCGACGTTCATCCATCCGGTCCCAGCGGCCAGGTCGGGATTCAGCCGGGAGACGTCATTCGGCAGATGAATGAGAACAAGATAGTCAACCTGGACGAGTTCAATACCGCTATTCTGGAAGCCAGCAAGCTCAGCTCCGTTTTGCTCCTCGTGCAGCGTGGCCGAAACGCGTATTATGTTACGTTAGAGCCGTAATAAAGATCCCTGCCGCCCTTTACTTCATCGGGTAACTATGTCCGACAACGACAGACAGAAAATCGACCGACTCCGCAAAGAGATTCAACGGCACGACCATTTGTATTACGTCAAGGATCAGCCGGAGATCACCGACCGCGACTACGACTGCCTCATGGAACAGCTTAAGGAACTGGAGGCGAAATATCCTGAATGGATCACGTCCGACTCTCCCACTCAACGTGTGGGCGGCGCCCCGGCTGAAGGGTTCGACACCGTCACCCACAAAGTTCCCATGCTCAGTCTCGACAACACTTACAACGTCGAGGAGTTACGTGATTTCCACAACCGCGTGGTTAAAAATCTGGGTACAGATAAAGGGCTGGAATATGTAGTGGAATTGAAGATCGATGGCCTCGGAGTCTCACTGTATTACGAAGAGGGTCATTTTGTGCGGGGTGCGACACGCGGCGACGGAAAAACCGGGGAGGACATCACCGCCAATCTCAAAACTCTCCGTTCGATTCCACTCACCATTCCGATGCAGAAAGCCGGGTATAGAAATATGGAAGTACGCGGCGAGGTGTACATGAACCGCAAGGGATTCGAAAAACTCAACCGTCTACGTGTGGAAGAGGGCGAAGCACCGTTCGCTAATCCTCGAAACGCTGCCGCCGGGTCCCTGCGTCTTTTGGATTCGCGCATTACCGCGAAACGTCCGCTCAATATCTGGGTGTACGCCTTGGGTCATTTTGAAGGTCCGGAATTCAACACCCATTTTGAAATGCTGGAGAAAATGAGAGAGTTTGGATTCCGCACCAATCCGGAAACACGCCTTTGCAAGTCATTTGATGACATTCAAAGGATGATCGATGAATGGCAGGAGAAACAGATGTCGCTAGATTATGACGTCGACGGTCTTGTTATCAAAGTCAACTCCATTGCGGCACAGAATAAACTGGGAAGCACCAACAAACACCCGCGCTGGGCGGCGGCGTTCAAGTATGAAGCGGAGGAGGCGGAAACGGTTGTGCAGGACATCCGTGTGCAGGTCGGGCGCACCGGAGCCATTACCCCGGTGG
>JAOUPX010000129.1 GCA_029879645.1 Nitrospinota bacterium | reverse complement strand
CTCCCGCGCACGCAGGGAAAACTTGGGGATGCCCGCATACACCGCATCCGCGCCATACGCGAAGGCGTAATCCATCTTTTCCGGACTCCCCGCCGGAGCCAGCAATTCCGGGACCGGCCCCGGTGCCAATTTTTCAGCTTCGCTCATAAACACAATCGCCTCAATTTATAGATGCTTTGATTATATAGAAATGTCCGGAGGAGTAAAACTCCTTTCATTATCCAAAATTTAAACGGTTGATAGGCAGGCCTCTTGGGGCTAACCTATTAGTATTCCGATATATTTGCTGGTTAACACCAATTCCTTTGCCCAATTTTTATATGATGAATTTGCCGTCTTCACTGCATAAATCCATAAAAATCCCCTTATTCCTGGGCCTGGGATTCCTGGCTCTTTCAGCAATTTCCTGCTCCATGGAATCTTCCAACGGTAATGATATGCAAGACAACGGCTTGGCATTAATGAAACAAATCGTTCAACCCATTAAGGATAATATAAAAAAAGACAAAGAGATGTGGGGCGGGAACGATGAGGAAGAAGATCTAAAGACTTATGATCAATATATTAAAGCAATAAAGGAAGAGGAAAATAGAATCAAGGAACATCCTGAAGACGCCCAGGCCTACCTGGACCTTGTAGATGCATTAGAAGGTGGAGAAGCTTATAACCCGCATACCGATAAGAAAACCCAGGAAAAGGCTTACCGGGAAATGGTGCGCTGGCTGACCACGGCTATTAAGAAACATCCGGACAACAAGGACCTTTACTGGAAACGAGCTCATTTAAACTTTCATAATGAGCAATGGCAAAAGGCGGAAACGGATTATTCCCATTTAATTTCCATGGATCCAGATAATGGAGATGCCCTGTCTTATCGTGGTCGGGCCTATGAAAAATTAGGGCTTAAAAAGGAAGCTCAACAGGATTTTGATGCCTATGCTCAAATACAGCTTGGAACTGCCTGGGAATTTCACAAACGTGGGCTATTTTATTATTTTCGTGGCGATTTCGATTTGGCGGAGCAGAACTTTTCAAAGGACATCGAACTCGATCCAAAGAAAGGCGATGGCTATATATTCCGGGCGGAAATCTATTTCATTCAAAACCGGTATGACGATTCCAACGCCGATTATAAAAAAATGATAGAAATCGATCCTGTTTGGGCCGGGTGGGCTCCGGCACGCATAGGGAAGAATCATTACTACCAAGGGAAGTACCAAATGGCCGAGGAGGCCTTCACCGAATCTCTCAAAACAGATCCACACTTGTGGACGGTGGTGGACTGGTATTTAGCCCGTCACCAACAGGGAAAATCCTCCAAAGCCGCTCTTGAATATATGGCGGACCAATTCAGTAATGAACATTTAGAGGGGGCTACCCTTAATTTGTTTCTTGATAAGATTGCACCCGAAGAGCTGCTTGAGAAAAAAACCATTTATACAGAATTCAGCGCAGACACCGGTTTGTCTAATGCCTACTTTCACCTTGGCCAATATTATTTGATGCGTGACAACTCCTCCAAAGCCAAAACCATGTTTGAAAAATCTATTGAATCAGCTAAACAATGGTTTATTCCAGGAAGTTTGTTTTCAACAAAAGAACTGGCCCGCCTGGAATCCAGATAACTTTATTCTATTAGCAGGTATTTGCCACCCTTCGACAGGCTCAGGATGACCAAACGCTATAAAACTATTTCGGGCAGTCTTTGGCGGGGGTGAAGCCCATGTCGCGGGCGTGCTGGAGACTGTGGAAAATGTGTGCCCGCTGGGGTCGGGTTTCATGATAATTTTTACACGCGGGCCAGCGCACGGTTTTGGTGCGTTGACTGCCGATAATGCCGTAATGAAATATCCGGTCGTAGTCGACCTGCTTCTCCGTCGGCGGTGCATCGGGAATACGGGATTCGCGGCGGAACTCCCACGGCGGGACCGGCTCCTTCTCCACCCACAGGCCGAGCTTGTTCTGAAATGCGTCATGCTCCAGTCGTTGCAGTCGCTCGTTCTTTGCCGCATCCACCCGGTAATACCATGCGAGGCCGGCGTGGACGAGTTCCTCGTTGAGCACCCGACCGTCTTCGGTGATCACTTCTCCCACGCGTCGGCCATGAATGTCGATCAGGACAACATCGACCCTCACGCGCTTACCCAGCGTTATTTCCCCGGTAAACCGGCGCGCCTGCTTGCCGAACGGCTGGCCCCTTTCCGGTGCATCCACATCGGCCAGCCTGACTTTAAATAAGTCAGCGCCGCTCTGCACCGTTAACGTATCGCCGTCGTGCACCGCCACCACCCGTCCCGTCAGGGAGACCAAGGGGGTGGCCGCCGCCAATCCCAGCAATATTAAAGACAGGGTCAGTATTCTGAACATGCTCTTGAGTATACCCCAGTCTTTTAATTTCGCATTATTCCGTTCCCGGAATATAATTATGGAGACAGCCATGCGGGTTTTTTGGGTCTTGCGAATCGATACTGATACACCTTAATCCCGGAAATGGTACAAGTATGGAATTGGGTTTGTTATCCGATCCTCCCGCCAGTCTGCCGCCTCCTTCCAAAGACTCTAAATTCAAACAAACAAAGGTAAGCCTAAAAAGGGCTCCTTAAGTCAACATTTGGCTTTAAATTTGCATATTTGGTATTTAACCTGAAACTGGATACTTGAAATATCCATTCTTGAATAATTTAAAGAACAAAGGCTTGCGGTTCTTTCTACCTGATGAAAAATTTAAGATTAATAAAAAAAACAGCCTTCGTTGCCTTCCTGGCCTTAATGGCTATTGCAGGGGTCGGCGTCTGGGGTCTGAGCAAGGTAGAAAGTGAAACTAAATCAAACCTGAAAAACCATTTAACGGAATCCCTGCGCTCCTCGGTGCATCTGGTCCGGGTTTGGGCCAGGGAGAGAAAGCTAGATCTCGAGACCAATGCGAACAATCCCCAGGTAAGGGAAACTATTCTCAGTCTCCTGGCAAAGACTTCCGGAAGGGAATTAACGCCCAGGGAATTGCTCGCCCTGCCGGAGCAAAAATGGCTCCGCACAAACCTGGGGCGGATTACCAAAAAATATGAGTTTGCTGGCTTTATCCTTTTTGACGCGACAGGAAGGCAAATTGCGGCTCTGCTCGATGAACCCGTCGGGCGCAAGGATCTGATCGATCGTTCAGATTTTATTGCCCGCGCTTTAAACGGTCAAACCGTACTTTCCACTCCTTTTATCAGCGAAACCCCGCTTCCTGATATTGCAGGAAACATCCATAAAATTTGGCCCACCATGTTCGCGGCCTGCCCCATTCGAGATGCCAAAGGCCAGGTGGTTGCGGTGTTGTCCTTTCGCATGCGTCCTGAAGAGGGTTTTAGCGAAATTCTGAAGGTTAGGCCAGGTAATTCAGGTGAGACCTACGCCTTTGACCGGCAGGGACATCTACTCACCCAAAGCCGCTTCGACTCTCAACTCAAAGCTCTCGGCCTGATTCACGATACTCCGGATGGTATTTCCATTTTGAGTGTGGAGGTTCGGGATCCGGGGGGGGATATGACCCGGGGGTTCGTTCCTGAAATACCCCGCAACCAGCAACCCCTGACGCGTATGGCGCGAAGTGCGGTTGTTGGAGAATCGTCATGGAATGTCGAAGGATATAACGATTACCGGGGAGTACCGGTCGTCGGCGCATGGACCTGGCTGGAGGAATTGGATTTTGGAATCACTCTGGAGATCGATGCCGCCGAAGCCCTCGCGCCTTTAGATACTTTAAGGTTAACCTTTTTAATTATTTTTGGATTCCTGCTCGCCGCCACTATGCTCGGCCTGTTTCAGTTTTATCGCAAGCAGGTCGCTGAAGAAGCGCAGGCGCAGGAGCAAAAGCAAACCCGGCAGGTTGCCCGGCGCATGCAGTCCATATTCAACAATACGGTTGACGCTCTCATCATCATTGATGAATTCGGGACCATCGAATCCTTCAACCCGGCGGCGGAACGTGTTTTCGGTTATGCTTCCCAGGAAATCATCGGCAAAAATGTCAATCATCTAATGCCGGAGCCGTACCACAGTGAACATGACGGTTACTTGAGAAATTATATTCAGACCGGTGCAAAGAAAATCTTAGGAACCGTGCGCGAGGTGACCGGCCTGCATAAAGATGGGAGCACTTTCGATATAGAGTTGGCGGTCAGCGAGTTCATTCTGGATACCGGTAAAAAGTTCATCGGATCGGTTCGCGATATCACGGAACGCAAGGAATTTGAAGACGAAATCCATAATGCCCGTCAGGAAGCGGAAAAAGCCAGTAAAGCCAAGTCCCAGTTTCTGTCGCAAATGAGCCATGAGTTGCGGACACCGCTGAACGCCATCCTGGGTTTCGCGCAACTCATGGATGACAAGAGCGCCATGGACCCCGCCACGCACAAAGAGTGTGTCAACTATATCCTGAAAGGGGGTTACCACCTGCTGGAATTGATTAACGACGTGCTGGACCTCTCCCGGATCGAAACCGGCAAGCTGTCCGTTTCTCTGGAGGCGGTCGGGCTTTCTTCCCTCGTTCAGGAAGTCCTCTCGCTTTGCGAAACGTTGACAGTTGCCAATAATATAACTTTGATAGATCAGATAACCGATGAAACCAACTATGTCGTTATGGCCGACCGTGTCCGTCTGCGCCAGGTTTTATTCAATTTGGTAGCCAATGCCATCAAATATAACAACCCTTACGGCGAGGTGACACTCTCCTGCAAAACCGTGGAAGACGATCGTTTGCGTATTTTTGTGGCGGATACCGGTCCGGGAATCGCCAAAGAAGATTTCAAATTACTGTTCCATCCCTTTAAACGTTTAAATAAAGAACTGCGATACGTGGAAGGGACCGGAATAGGCTTGGCCATCTGCAAAGAATTGATGGGATTGATGAAAGGGGAAATCCAAGTTGAAAGCGAAGTGGGAAAGGGAAGTACTTTTTCCATTGACCTGCCGGTCAGCTCCTTAAAGGCGCTGCCCTCCCCGAAGAAAGAAAAAAATAATGCCAGGGAATCTATCAATACAACCTTGGAAACACAGACGAAAGTCCTTAATATCGAGGACAACCCCGCTAACTTGAAGCTCATCTCCCAAATCATGAAAACTCATTGGCCCGATGTGGAATTGCTGGTCGCGCAGGAGGGCCTCAAAGGCCTGGCGCTGGCAAGGGAATGCCGACCGGCCCTGATCCTGCTGGACATACACTTGCCCCAAATGACCGGCTGGCAAGTCTTCGAAAAACTCCAGCAAGATCCCTTTACCAGAAACATACCCGTGGTTGCCGTCAGCGCCAATGCCATGGAAAGTGATATTCAAAAAACCCTGGATATGGGCTTCGTTCATTACTTGACCAAACCGATCGTTCTTGATGAATTTTCTAAAATCATGAATCGCTATTTGAATAGCGGAGCGTCCTTGAAAATTTCTCCGGCCAAAAAAACGGATTCGAGATAATTGCTGGAAGTAGGATTCGCTGGCATTGCAGGACGATAGTCAGAATTCTTATAACTGACTTTGCGGTCTGATCGCCGCGTCATCCCGTATAAACACTCCGGATCGTCCAGAGCGAAATGGGAAGGCCATAACGATTTCTTTTTAAGGAGTACAACCTATGTGCATCGAGCGATGGATACGCATCATTGCCGGTTCGTTCATCCTGATCAGCCTGGCGCTGGCCCACTGGGTCAGTCCGTGGTGGCTGTTGTTCACCGCGTTCGTGGGACTCAACCTGTTCCAGTCCGGCATAACCCGCTGGTGCCTGATGGAAGACATCCTGCGCAAACTCGGCGTCAAGGAAAGAGATACAAGGCAGGCAGGTTAACCGAGCAGAGAGGCTGGAAGCGTTATTTAATATCCTCCCCTCTTTGTAAAGAGAGCTTTGCATAACACCCGACTTTCAATATTCCTCCCCTTGCTGAGGGGAGGATACAGGTGGGGTGCGGGTTTCGTAACAAGGCAAAAACCTTAAATGCAAGGAAAGAGGTACCACAACCTCCCCTGTATCCCCTCCTTCGTAAGGAGGGGAATTTGTGTTGTCTCCTGATTTTTATACTTATGCAAAGGTCTCTTTACCAAGGAGGGGATAGAGGGGAGGTTATGGTAACAGCTACCTTCCGGTTTTGGAATTTCCCCAGCGGTCCAGTAAAAACCAACCCCACCTGCATCCTCCCCTTCGTAAGGGGAGGAATATATTGAGGTCTGCATTCCTGCAGACTGCATGGTGTACAATATCCGCATGAATGTTCTTCTATACGGCGCGGGAGCAGTGGGACTGGGCCTTGCCTCCTGTCTGCTGAAACACGGAGAGCGCGTCGACCTCATCGCCCGCGAGGAAACCGTCGTCGCGCTTCAACAACACGGCCTGCAACGCACGGGCATCTTCGGCGAGCACACCGCCGCGCCGGAATCGTTCGGCGCGTACCTCTCTTTAAGCGATCTCCCCGAAAACGAATACGACTACCTCCTGGTCTGCACCAAATCGTTCGACACGCGCACCGCGGCGGAGCAGATCGCGGCCATCCCGTTTCTGAACAACGCCTCGACTCCCATCGTGTTATGCCAGAACGGCTGGGGCAACGCCGAAATCTTCGCCGAACATTTTCCGAAGCATCGCATCAAAAGCGGACGCGTCATCACAGGATTCCGCCGACCGCAAAAGCATCAGGTCGATATCACCGTCCACGCCGACGCGATTCATCTTGGCTCGTTGTTCAGTGACGACGTGTCGGATCTCGAAAAGTTGAGCGCGGCGATTGATGCGGGCGGCATCCCGTGCGAGGTCACGCAGTCCATCAGCAAAGACCTGTGGGCGAAGATGCTCTACAACTGCATGCTCAACGCGCTCAGCACGATCAACGACGTTCACTACGGTGCGCTCGGCGAGTCGACGGAAACGCGGCAGGTGATGGAGGAGGTCGCGCGCGAGGTGGTCGCGGTGATGACAGCCGCCGGATATAACACGCACTGGGCCAGCGCGGAGGATTACATCGATACCTTTTACAAGCACCAGCTTCCGCCGACGTATAACCACGAGCCGTCGATGCTTCAGGACATCCGCGCCGGCAAGCGAACCGAGATCGACGCCCTCAACGGCGCCGTGGTCGCCCTCGGCCAACAGCACGCCATCCCCACCCCCGCCAACACCGAACTCTCGAGCAAGATCCGGTTCATGGAAAGCGATATAAATCCAAAATAATCCCCTCTTGATCTATACACATAAAACTGATATTTTTGGTGTATAGATAATTGGAGGAATTTATATGTCACGAACCAATATCGAACTCGATGAAAAGCTGGTGAAGGAGGGTCTGAAACTCACCCGCAAGAAGACCAAAAAGGATCTGGTGAATCACGCTCTCCAAGAACTGGTCAGCCGACTCAAGCGAAAGAAAATCCTGGAACTTGAAGGCAGGGTGAAGTGGTCGGGCAAGCTGGATGACCTGCGCAAAAGCCGGTCATGATCCTGGTCGATACCAGTGTCTGGATCGATTTCCTGAACGGCGCCGGCACCCGCCACCGGCGTTTGCTCC
>JAOUPX010000044.1 GCA_029879645.1 Nitrospinota bacterium | reverse complement strand
CAATATCATTGATCCCCAAACCAATGTTCAGGTTGAACCGGAATCTCTGGAAAATCGTGTGACAGAAACGGCTTCGCTGGCATATCATTTGATACGCCGGGGAGATGAGGTGAACCTGAAAACTCCAGAAATAAAAACTCCCTCCGGAAACACAGAAACCCACTTGGAAAATATTTTGAAAATCCTCGCACGGATCGGATACTGATTTAAATCCTAACCCGAGAGTTCTTATGTCTGAGAATAGGCCCTTGATTGGGGTGATAGGTTCTGGGTCGGAAACATATCCAGCCTTCAGCGTACCCCTGGGACGCTGGCTCGCTGAAAAGGGTTGCGATCTGATCAATGGAGGCGGCGGAGGGGTGATGTCTTCAGTGGCACAGGCCTTCGCAGAAATTTCCAGTCGAAAAGGCAGAGTGATCGGAGTGATTCCCGCCGCCAGTCCCTGCGACACAAAGGAAGGTCGATCCGCTTATTCCCCGCCTAAGGGATACCCCAACCCCTGGGTCGATGTTCCCATCTATACCCATCTCCATCTCTCCGGTGATTCCGGAAAAGAAACGGCCAGCCGGAATCATATCATCATATTATCTGCAGAAAAAATCGTCGCATTTCCAGGCGGCGCGGGAACACGCTCGGAAATTCAACTGGCAATGGAATACAGAAAACCACTGATTATTTTCAATCCCAATGGCGAGTGGGACGAATTTAAAAGCGAACCCACGCCCGTGGTGAAAGACTTGGGGGACGTCTTACAATGGCTGGAAAATACAATTGCAGCGAACGAATAACGAAGGACTCAGGACTCTATATTACCGCTGGCATTAACCTTGATCAACTTATCTCCCTCGTCATGACGTCCGGTAGCCTGAAAACCGCCCTTCGTGCCATCAACGATTTCAATTTTCATCCCTTCCAGCATCTTAAAGTTATAAGGATCATTGGTCACTGTCTCTAAATCACAATCTCCGACCTCGCGCTTGATACCGGTCGCCTTGGTAACCAGTTTCTGCGCCACCCCATCGGCCCAGTAACGATTGCACGCCCGGTGCAAATCTTTCAAGTTATTCTCGGCCTTAAGATTATAATAATCCGCTTTGAATGGGCTGGTTCCCGGATAGACGAGATAGCCGATCACCGCCAGAACAATTACTGCCCAAACCATGGTTTTCCCGTCCTCGTTATTTAAAACCTCTAAATCCATCTTCACAGTTCCCTCACTTCTTAAATTTCACCGGATTTCATGACCTCACGTTTCTCCTAAATTCAGTATAAGGGCAAATGGGAGCTCCGGAAAAAATAAATCTTGTTGAAAAACAGGGGGGGGTCAGCGCTTCAGGATACTCTGTGAAAAGTACTTGGAGGGGATATCCACATCGAATCGAATTTCATCGAACATATAGGTGGTCTTGGTATTTTCTTTGAGCATATCGCGGAAAATCATTTTCCTGGGGAACAAGCGATTGTCAACCTTTCGATATTCTTTGAAATGAATGAGCTTCAGAAGCTTTCCGCTTTTGGCATACGCTTCTTCTTTGAGAACGATTTTTTTAATCGGGTCCACCCATATCTTCAGCATCTGATAAGTCTTGGTTTTCCTTTTGGCCTGGAGGGTCATGACCAGGGTTTTCATCCCTTCCATTTCTTCTTCCCCATCAATCCTGCCGGTATAGGCTTCACTGATTTTTTCATCTTCCATCATGTCTTCATAGGAAAGGTCGCTTCCCATCATCGACTGTCTTAACAGATGTCCCGCGATCAGAATTTTGCGGTCCGTGTGGGGAGTATACATCCAAAGTTTCCGATCCAGCTTTAACATTTTAGTCCCGCGCTCACGGGCCGGCGCCTTGTAATAACTGTACGATTTGGTTACTCCTTCCATCCAGCTTTCCATCGACAAGGTTCGGATGCGGCGACCGTTATCGATGATCAACCGGCCATCAATAAATTTGGTATTCGCCCAAAGGTTTTTATCCACCTCTTCAAGTAGGCGCTGCGCTAGATCATCCTTTGACCATCCCGATTGAGGAAGAAATGAAACCCAGACCGAAATAAAAACAAGAAGGGCAAAACAATAATATTTCAAATTTAAATTTATCATCCTGCCTCCAGCTCACGAAACAGGTTGGCTTCTGAGCGTTGATAAATAGCAAGGTTGGCAATCAGATTACCCACCACGCTTGCAGTAACTCCAGGTATCACAGCGAACACGAAGGCATAAGTGCTGAGTCGAGCGTGAATGGTATCACTCATCATGAGTCCCGAAGTTTCGAATATTCCGTGTGTGCTCACCCCCACTTCCTGAAGATAATACACCAGTCCGCCTCCGATCAGACAGCCAGCGGCGGAACCGATCAAACCGATCATGAATGCTTCCAGCGCCATGAGTCCGATCAATTTTTTATGCGTTTCTCCCATAGCGAGAAGGAGTCCCATTTCACCATAACGATGAACGCCGTTTAATAGACCGGCGTTCCACAAAACAAGGATCATTAACAAAGCAAAGACACCGACCACCACCTCATCAACCAACTCAAATTTAACAGCCAATTCCCGCAGGTTTCTTTGATCGAGGATGGATAATATGATGGGATCATCATCCGCGGCCCAGTTTTTGGGAGGATTCTGTTTAAACAGAGCAAGATGGCTTTCAATATTTATTTTAAGAACATCATATTCCTTATATCCCACTTCCCTGGGCAAAAAACCCAGGAAGTCGGTAACCATATCTTCCATGTAGAAGGTTTGCTGGGCATCGGTAAGATCGATCAGAGCCATTTTCTTATCCATGGCAGCCAGGCCGAAACGGACAAACCCAACCACCTTATAGTTATCCGTAGCCATCCCCCCATCGAAATTCTGTCCCAGCAAAGTAACGAAATCGTCCAACTGCAACCCCAACGCTTCAGCTAATTTGTATCCCACAAGCATTTCCTTGGGCCCGGAAGGCACTCGACCGGCAATTACCGATCGCTCCAAGTCCAATCGGATTCGCTCTGGGGAATCAGCCGCCAACATTTCTATGGCCACACCAACCACCGGTGTCTGACTTCGGGTTTCACCCTTTTCATCCGGAACATCCATAATCGCTCCCCAACGAATCCTTGGGGACCATTCAATTCGCGGATCGCTGTTTTTCCTCAACCATTCCAGAGTTTCGTTTTGCCCACCCAGAGCCCGGTCCAGCGGAATCAGGTGTTCCTCGTCATAAAACGGTTTGTTAACAAATCTCAGATGGCCGGTATCCAAGTGTGCGGATACATCCAGCATTCCAGCAAAAATTCCTTCCATGAATCCCAACAGATATATCAGCAGGGTAACACCCACGGAGATGACTAGAAATGGAAACAGAGAGCGGGTTTTGTCGCGCCAGATTCCCTTCAGCAACCATCGGATCATGTGATGGCCCTGCCTCTCAGAGCCTGAGTAGCTTCCACTCTGGAAATTTTTCGAACCGGAGCCCAGGCAACCACAATCATAATGGCGGAAATAACCAGCAGGGAAACCGCTACTTCTATAGGATCAATTTTTAAAAAAATATTCTCTCGAATCGGAATTTGCGATTCCGCCAAATGAGACACATCCAGTCCGACACTCTGAAACCAGGCGAATATGATTGATCCCAAAACCAAAGCCACCCCCACCGCAGAAAAGGCCGCAAGACTACCCTCTACTGTAAATAAACGGACAATTCGCGAAGGCGCCATACCGAAAGCCATCAATGTGCCGATTTCCCGCTGGCGCTTGAAGATATTCAGATATTGCGTATTGAATACACTGATCCCGGCAAGAAAAATCAAAATGACCCAGATAATGATCGCGTATTTTCGATCCTGTTCGATAAGGTTGAGAATATCTTTTAGCAATTCATTAGGAGGTACATATTCTGTATTCCCGACTTCTCCCTGAAACTGTTTGACCGCGACCCAGGAAACCTCACCCTCGCGATGAGTGAGCTGACGAAGGTGATCGAGACGCATCCACACCACCCCTTCATCGATTCGAGGATTGATCAGGGGAACCACGTCCACCACACGGGCGTCCAGGGCATCAACCGCTCCAAAGCGATCCCGCCATCTCAGGACCACGGTATCTCCAATATGAAGATGAGATTTTCCTGCCATCTGTTTTCCAATAATAATCGGAATGATATCCTCTACCGGTTTTGTCCATTCCTCCAATTTTTGGAACGGCAGGTCGAGTAAAGATTGTCCCATTTCCAATCCACGCAATTGCACGGGAAAAAGCCGTCGGTTGGGAAAAATCTGTCCCTGGAGAACCAACACTTCGGTTTTATCCGTGGCTGGCAGTGAGGTGAGAACACCAGGCGTTTGGAAAGTCTGGTCTTCCCATTCCATTGGAGAGAGAAGATCAAAACCCGAATGCCGGTAATGCCCCCCCGCAACATCAGTTGCCACCATGTTTCGGACAGCCTGATCCTGGAATCCGTTATACAGGGAAAGGTTGAATACCACCGCCACCATGGACAGGGCGGTCACCACTACATTTAAAAAAGACCGCATCCCCTGCCTTAAAAAATTTTTCAGGGCGATCTGGAATATCATGAAAAATGGCCTTCAGGTTGTTTGGTCTTATCCCACTCGACGAAACCATCCTCCAAACGAACTTCCCGCCGAACATATTTGGTCACTTTTTCATCATGGGTGCAAAAAATAAAGGCGGCTTTAAAATCCCGGTTAAGCTTCAACATCAATTCGAGAATATGGTAGGAGTTCTCGGCATCGAGGTTGGCAGTCGGCTCGTCCGCCAATACCAGGGCGGGGTCCTTAACCAGAGCGCGGGCAATGGCGACGCGCTGGCATTGGCCGCCTGAAAGTTCGGTAGGTTTTTTATTGATTTCAGGTGACAACCCCACCTGATCGACCAGGGCTCGGACTTTTTCCCGCACGGCCGATTCCTTCTCATCGTTCAGTAAAAGAGGAAACAACACATTTTCATAAACGGTATAGACCGGAAGCAGATTATAAGATTGAAAGATAAACCCGACATTCTCTCTCCGGTAGGCGGCCAATTCGTTGCGATCCATTTTGGCGAGAGAACGTCCCTTGAACAGGATCTCACCGGAAGTCGGTTGATCTAATCCCCCCATGAGATTGATGATGGTCGTTTTTCCCGACCCGGAGGGACCGACGAATGACATGAATGCCCCCTCTTCCACCTCTAGACTGATGTCATGAAGAGCCGTGAAATCCTGTCCCCCCACCCGGTATATCTTCGACACATGATCTATAACAAGCATTGGGCTCCTTAAAAAAATGCGATCAAGGTTAATCCCGCACTCGACTCGGTTCCTGTAAAAAGAACAGGAGATTCACGGTACAGTCGCCCGGTACGATTGTTTCCATCGATACTGCCCCCAATCCGCGCAATGGCATACAAATACAATTGGTCGAAAATATTGTATTCAATTTGAGGTCCGAATTGAAAACTCTGGTCGCTCAAGTCAAAAAAGAAAAATGCGCGCCACACCACATCTATTCCTACCGGCTGATCCAACTGCAGGCCCAGCACCTGAATGGTGCGGTCCTGCTTCAAATCTCTGTTGGCAAAACCCGGCTCCTGGGTCCTGAGAAAATACTCCAGAAGAACATGAAGCCCCTGGCCTATATTGAAAGTGTAATCCACCCCGAATACAGTATCAAACCTTAAAGGTTCGCCCGGTTGGTCTTGCTGAATATCCAACCGGCTTTCATTCCAGAAACCAATCACATATTCACCCTTGAGGTGATATCCCACTTGCACCATTTCAAGATTGAAGTCGGCCAAAAAAGGAAGATCAGTTTTGGGGTGATATTGCGCAACGAGGCCGGCCTCAATCGGACCGAAATTGGCCTCACCCCTCAATCCGGTGATGATCCGGTTGCCGGTTTGCGCAGGCACCGCCCAACCCTGGACCGATGACGTACTGCTTAAAAAGTATGTCGACCGCACCCCATCAACTCCCCGGGTAAGTGGAATGATGCCCGAAATGATACGTGTGTCGAAAAAACCAAGTGGGCGAAACAGCGTCGAGGCACCAAAAAGAATTTGCTGGCGACCGCCACGGACTTTAAAATTACCCTTTTCATACCGGATCCAACCACGGAATAATTCGGCATCATATTCCTCAACCAGACCGACTTCTTCCCGAACACCCCCGGTATACAGCAAATCGCCGACTACCTCGTAATCGAATATGTGACCTTCCTTTTCAAACAAGGTGCCGACCAGGCCGTTTCTCAATTCCACTTCATGGTCGAAACGAGAGAGTTCCGCGGGAGGAGGGTCCAGCAGGATAAGAGAGCTGGCGCGGAAGCGACCTTCATAATGCCAATCAAAGGCCAATAAACGAGAGGGAATCACTATTAGCAAAATAACGGCCAACAGATGAAAAGATTTCATTTTGAGCAAACCAGTTGCTCAAGATCAATCTCAATTTTTTTGCAAATCGCTTCCCAACTGTAATCCGTTTGAACCGCTCTGTAACCGTTATCTCCCAAGGTTTTCATTTTTTCAGGATCCCCGAGCAATTCTATAATGGGCTTTTCCCAATCCAGTGGATCCATAGAATTAACCATCACCCCAATTTTGTGTTGGCTGAAAAGTGTATCCAGGCCCCCAACAGGATTCGAGATAATAGGCCGACCGCAGGCCATGTACTCGAATATTTTGAGAGGAGAAATACCTGTCTCATTTAATCCCTCTTCAAAATAGGGTGCCAAACAAATATCTCCGGCATTGATATACACATGGACCTGCTCAAAAGGGATTCGACCAGCCAGAATTATATTCCGGCTCATGCAAATCTCATCAATTCTCCGTTTCATATCATTCTTTTTTTCACCGTCCCCAACAATCAATAAATGTAGGTTGGGAATTTTCTCAACCAGGGTGGGCATTAATGGAATCAACCGGTCAATCCCATGCCATTGCTTTAAAGATCCCACAAAAACCAGATAATTCCCATTTAAAGGCAATTTCAGCTGTTTCCGACATTCGGTTTTATCCATGGGGCGGGAAAACTCCGGGTTCGCGCCATTACTCACCACCAACACGGAATCTTTGTTTAGACCATAATTTTTAAACAAATAATCGCGGATCAAGACTGATGGCACTACCACTTGATCCGACAATTTATAAATAATCCGTTCCATTAAACTAATAAAGACAATCCACCCCTTTGAGACAGCATTAATTTTCATTTCGACGGGGGCCAATCCATTGACCTCCACAACATATTTAAAGCGAAAAATACTTTTCAAAATGGTAGCCATCCATTCCATGGATTGAAGTCGGGTATAAAGAATATCGGGCTGGGATTGCAAGCAATGCCAAGAAAGAACAAAAAACAGGCTCAGGTAAAAGGAGAAAAAAGTCACTCCAGAATTTTTTAAAATTACCGGAACATGAACGAATTGGACTCCTTCCAGTTCCCCCCTCTTGCCTAAATCGGGAACAAACAGAGTCACTTGATGCCCCAGACGCGCGAACTGCCTGCAAAATTCAAAAACGTGCCGGGTGCTGGCGTCTTCGGTAGCGATATTGATCCTGGCGAGATAAAATATTTGCATGATTGCCAAAGGAAGTTGGGAAAGAAAGCCCGAAATGGGCCGGAGATTTGGAAACACAAGTTGCACTAACGAATGCAAACTTGCTTTTTCCTATGCTAACAGTTGCTACAGAAATCAGATAGCCTAATACATTGGGGTTAAAATAGAGGCTTTAAAGTAATTTTTTGAGGTAGGGAATCAACTGGTCTGCACCCACCGAAGGGCTTCGTGCTCTGAGGATTCCTTCAGCATCTATGATCAAAACAGTGGGCATGTCCCTCTGGGTATAAGCCTTATGAACAGAGTGCTCCGGATCCAGCAGGTAAGGGAAGCTTATCGGCTCAGGAAATCCGGCAAGGTAATCCTGTACTGCATTTTTAGAATCCCCACTGGTATTAATTCCCAAAACAACCAGTTTATCCGTACCTAATGCCTCTCGGACTTTTTCAAATTCCATCGCCTGGTTCATGCAGGGAACACATATGTGAAACATGCCAATCAGAACCACTTTCCCCTTTAATTCACTCAGAGTGTGTTTTTCGCCGGAAACAGACTCCAAAGAGAACCCCGGGGCAGTATCCCCCGCCTTGGGGCTGCCCGCCCACGAAGAGGATGCTGTAAAAATGGCAATTAGAAGAATGAAGATAACTTTATTCATTTGTAACCTCTTTTAGGGAATAAAAACCCTCTATTCAGGGTCTAAAAGGTGGTGTTTCAAACTTATTTTAAAATAGCCAACCATGTTTGAAAAGCTAAATATGATCAATGGAATGATTAGTATTTTTTAATATTCCTTTAATTAGAACTTAACCAGAAAGAACTATAATTGAAATTATCACCTGGTATGAAATGAGCCTGATTATTCCAATAGGGAAATTAACCGCCCAAGTCCCACTTGAACTTAAAACCGGTTTGATATATGATTCCGCAAATGATCCTAAACCTTTACAATATTAAGATGTTTAAAAACACTTTCGCTATACTTTCGCTATTGCTCGTCACTCCAACCGTTTATGCGGGTACCATTAAAGGAGAGGTCAGTTACACAGGAAAAATTACACCACCAGCAACACACAAGACAGGAAATTTTCAAAAAGTGTGCGGGCCGGAGATCCCGGATGAATCATTAATCCTGAGTAATCAAAAAGTTAAAAACGTTGTGGTATGGCTGGAAGGAAAGCAGGCCAAAAAATTGAAAAGCAAACCGGGGACATTTTCGATTGATCAAAAGAGATGCGCCTACTACCCACATGTTTTGGCAATGCCTCAAGGTTCCGAATTGAAAATATTAACCAGCGATCCTATCAACCACAATATTCACACCTATTCCTTTGAAAACGATCCGATAAACATCATGTTTTTACCAAATCAGGATTATGCCCAGGAAATGGAGGAACCCGAGGTCATCAAGGTTTCATGCGATTTGCATAGCTGGATGGAAGCCTATATAGTCGTTACGCCTCATTCTTATTACTCCATAACGGAAAGCAGCGGGGCCTTTGAAATCAAAGATGTACCACCGGGGAAGTACACGCTTAAATTATGGCACGAATCGCTCGGCGAAGAATCCCGTAAAATAGAAGTTGGAGAAAATGATACCCAGGTAAATTTCACTTTCTCTGAACTGGCCACCCAGGAATCTCATAATTAAAAAATACTAATATATTAAAGGTTATAGCGTTTCATAGATTAGGGAGTTCAAAAACATGAAAAAGTCCAGATTAATTAGCCAATTAGCCCTGCTGACTTTTACAGTACTTCTCCTGAGCGGTCAGGGTTGGGCCTACCAGGAAATTGAAGTCAAAAATGGTGGAACCCTGCAGGGAAAAGCCTCTTTAAAGGGTGACATCCCACAGCCACGGGTGTTTCACCTGGTTTTATTCCCCAATCTGGATATGTGTGCCGAAGTGGATACGGACGACGAACAGAACCGCATCCTGTTTGATTTTATTACCGATGAACAGCGCGGGTTTAAAGACGTAGTGATCACCTTGGAACATGTGGAGTCTGGCAAACCTTTTCCCAACAAACCTATAAACATCCTTTCTGAAAACTGTAAATTCACACCAGAAGTGAACGTACTTCCGCAGGATGGAACGTTTTTTGTTGATAATCAGGATGCCGTTATGCACAACAGCCAAGTTTATCAAAGTGAGCGCGGAAAAATCATCCTGAATATCCCCATACCAGCTGAAGAGATTTCAGAAGGCAAAGTCCACTTTCAAAAACATTACAAAGTTTTCCAGATGATCTGCGGTATGCACGAGTTTATGCAAACCTGGGGCTATCGGGTTCAAAATCCCTATTATTTTCAAACCAAGGTGGACGGCAACTACAAAATCGACAATATCCCTCCCGGAGAATATAAAGCCACCGCTTGGCATTTTCTGATGAAAAAACAAACTAAAATGATCAAAGTATCAGAAGGCGAAACGGTTAACCTGGATTTCGTATTCAACGGTGACGAAGTCATCCGACCCTTCTACGAAACGATCAAATCCGGACGGATCAAAAAAGACGCCCGTGTTCCGGGAAGCATCCATTAATCCTTTTTTAGCATAGCGCTGACTAAATTGGATATCGGAAAACTGCTGCATAAATCTATTAAAATCGTTGTTTTCATAGGTGTGCTGCCGCACCTTTTTCTATCGTCCTCTCTGGCCTTCAACCCGCCTACGGCCTCTGATATGCCGGAGGCCATCAGCCTTAAAGACCAAGAAATTCAACTTAAAAACCTCACCAACCCCATTCACCAAGCCCCGGAAAACTTAAAGCAAAACCTTAAAAAAGGGGGCGAAGTCTATTTTAAGCACTGTTTTTTATGTCACGGCGACCTAATGGATGGGAGCGGCCTTTTTGGGGATCGATTCTTCCCCCGCCCCGCTGACTTCCAAAAAACAATCGCAGAGGGAAAAAAGGAAAACTATTTCTTCTGGCGAATCATGAAGGGCGGCAAAGGATTGCCCGCCACTCATCAACCCTGGGAATCCGCCATGCCCGCATGGGAGGGCACCCTTTCCCAGGATGAAGCCTGGCAGGTCATTGCCTTTATTTTCGAAAATGTGAAGAATCCCGTCGTTCCCGATCCCCCCGCTGAACCCTCGGTTGAGAGAGGCAAGCAAGTTTATACAGAAAAATGCGTCTTTTGCCATGCAGAGGATGGGAGCGGTAAAGGCGTTTCAGCGTTCTATTCCAGTCCTCGCCCTCGCAATTTCATCAAGGGCCAGTATAAATTCCGGACCACACCCTTCGGCAAAATTCCAACCGATGACGATTTGTATCAAATGCTGGTTCGAGGCATGCCCGGTACCACGATGCCATCCTGGAAACATTTCCCTGAAGTTGACTTGAAAAGCCTGGTATTGTATTTGAAAACGCTATCTAAAAAATTCGCCAAATTTGAGGAAAAGGGCAAAAGCCATAAGTTAACCAAAGTCAAGTCTCCTCCACCGTTTGACGAACAAAGCCTGGAGCGTGGAAAAAACTTTTTCAATGCGACCTGCTCGGGCTGTCATGGCCTGAAGGGCCGAAGCGACGGTGAATCCACCAAGCGAAATGTCGATATTGAATCGGACGCAATTCGCCCCAGGAATCTAACCAAACCCTGGACGTTCAGACGGGGCAGTACTCCAAAAGATCTTTTCCTGACCATTCGCACTGGACTTTCAACCACTGCGATGCCGCGACACTCAAAACGGATTTACAAAGACAAGGAAATCTGGGATATCGTCCATTATGTCACCACTCTGGCTCAACTCAAAAACCCAGAAATCTCCAAAGATATCAAAGCCGTTAAAACGGAAGGACCTTTATCTTTAAACCCGGATGATGATGCATGGGAATCAGCCCCCTCTGTTTTCATTCCGATGGGAGGCCAGGTTCTTGAAGCTGAAAAATTATTTTATCCAACCATCGACAATATATGGATTCAGGCCATTTATAACGCGGATGAAATTGCTTTTAAACTGAGATGGGATGACCCCACAGTGGATCCCATTTTAAAAACATCGACCGATGTTCTTGTATCTCCGCCTCCTCCCCTGCCCCCGGAATTACAATCGGCATTGGGAGAAGAAGATGAAAAGTCAGAGGAGGCTCCCAAGCCGCAAAAAATTCCCGATGCCATTGCTCTACAGTTCCCGGTCGGAAAATCCAATGATGGCTCTTTGCCCTATTTTCTGAATGGGGATAGGGACCATTCAGTTAATTTATGGCAATGGAAATCTTATCCCAATCAATTAACTAAATTGACCGCCAACGGCGTGACTAAAATCACAGATCAACAGGAGCCCGAGCAACAGATTCAATCCAAAGCAATTTACAAGTATGGACAATATAATTTGGTGGTTAAACGAAAACGGATCACACCTGATAATAACAATGATGTCCAGTTTGAGACAGGAGCCCCCATTCCCATAGCGGTCAATGCCTGGGACGGAAATACGAAAGAAACGGGATCACAAAAATCGATTTCCAGCTGGTTTCAATTGACGCTGGAATAAATACAGTAAGAGAATGACTAGTTTTGGATTTTCAAAGTTGCCAGATAGGCAAGCAGGTGGCGTATTTCTTCTTCGGTGAGAATATCTTTAAAGTTGCCCGGCATGATGGAAATTTTCTGAGTTTTAAACCTTTTAATATCATTCTTCAAAATGTGAAGAGAGGTTCCTTCCTTATCTATCAAGTCGACTGATGAATCATCTTCATTCAGTTTAATTCCGGTTATAAATTTTCCTTTTTTGGTCAGTATCAATACCGAAGAATAACCTGAAGTGATCACCGCTTTGGGTTTTAAAATAGACTCCAAAAGAAAGGCCTTGGTCCTACTGGTTCCGACAAAACTCAAAGGTGGGCCGACCTTCCCCCCCCGGTCATTGACGGCATGGCATTTGCCACAGTTCGCCTTCCCCTCAGCATCGAAAAAAATCTTCTCTCCTTGTACCGCATCACCAGGCGAATCCAGATAACCTTGCCATTTTTTATTAAATTCCGGTTCTTGAAGACTGACTAAAAACGCGGTTATTGCCCGACACTCCTCATTATTTAATCCAAGATTTGGCATCCTGGATTCTGGTTTCACTTTTTGGGGATTACCGATCCATCTGAATATCCATTCCGGGGTATAATAAAAACCCGCACGGGACAGATCGGGACCAACCACCCCACCCTCATCATCCAGTTGATGGCAGGCATAACAACTCTTCTTTTTTCGAAAAAGCTTTTCCCCCTTGGATATCAGGGTTGAGTCCGTACCATTTTTCAAAAACCATTCACTAAAGCTCTCTACAGAGTCATGGGCCAATGGCAAACTGGCCGGCCGAGTTTTAGATACATCCGCTGGAACTGTTACCGGGTGATCGTCATCTTCGGCCAAATATCTGACATAGGCCACCAGCGACCATATCTCCTCCTCGGACAATGTATGGCCGAATACAGGCATTAAATGAGACTTCTTAACCCCAAGGCCACCGAATTTAATAACCCGGTAAATCTGGCTGTCCTTCTTTTTACCGATGAACTTTTCATTAGACAGTTCAGCGGGCTCCTTTTCCAATTGCTCTGCGTTATATCCATCCCCATCCCCGGTCACCCCGTGGCAGGCGGCACAGTAGTGAAGGAACAAAGGACGTCCCTGCATGGCAAGGGAACTCATCTCTTCCTCTCCTGAGTACGCATCAACTGCAGCCGATAACCAGAAAAAGGATAAAGAAAATAAAATCAATGAGTTATAAAGTAATTTCCGCATGATTCAAAAATACCAAGATGTTCTGCAGGAGGGAAAAACACTTAATTCAATTACAAAATGATAACTTAAAATCGGTTTAGTTGCACCAATAGAATGCCTGTAAACACCGGACTCGTAATCAAATGGAGACACTGATCAAAAAAAAGCAAGGGAACCCGAAGGTTCCCTTGCCATTTAGATCAAGTAAAACGATGAGAAGCAAATTATCTCATCGACAGACGCTCATCCACCGGTTTGGAGGCTGACTTCAGGTTACCTGGAGTCGCGCCGCCCAAGGGAAGAATGGAGCGGTCACCCGCCGGCAAGACCTTCAAATAACCCCATTGGCCTGCCTGCTGGTAAGGCGTCCGGGCGTTCAACCACAGGTATGTGCCGGGATTATGATAAGTCCCGCCAGCACCGCTCAGAAGAAACGCCTGGATCCATTCACCGCCACCAAACTCCTCAACGTCAATCATGTCCGAACCATCCTGGTTCAGATGACGCCGCCACTGGTGACCGTCCAAATTGAACATCTGGTTCTGCTCGTTATGAGCCCCGAACACGTTGATCATCACCTTGTCACCGGCATGGGCCTTCAATGTCGGCGTTGCAGGATCAGCTCCGGCCGCTACACAAGGCGTGAACATGTTACCCAGTTCACAACCCTCGTCTTCGCGGTACGTCCACGGCTCCAGACGATAGTTCACGCCCGTCAGACCTGCCACATTCTGCAGGTAAGGCATGAACGACGTTCCCAGAATATTATCCTCATCCTGGAAGTACAGCGCGAAATCGCGGTAGTTCTCGAGATTGGCATTTTCAGGATAAGATTTGTCAATAATGACGTCCGCTTTCCAGGAATTACCCAGGGAGATATCCTTCCCGGTTTCCGGATCGCGATACACCGAACCACGTGGGCCGATGATGATACCGCCATACAATCCATCACGAACGTTGGTTACCAGATCACCAAAATCCCAGATCAAGCCACCCGTTTGTCGATAATCCGGATGGGCGTAGAACGTGTAGGTTTTCGATGAACCGGTTGCAACGGTCTGGTCTCCCTCGTTGTAGCCAACATTGATACCCTGGGAATCTTTGGGATCAAAAGCCATGTTGTTAACATGAAGGGAGGTTTTACCTTTCTTCAAGCGGTTAGTGAGCTTGACCTTGACACAATCGCCAACATTTGCACGAAGGGTCAAAGGATGAGGCATCACATCACTATCAGCGGCCTTCGTGGCTTCGTCTTCCAACATGAAGACTTTACCATTCGGGTTGGCAAGCAGAAGCTTCCGCTCGAAGTCGACTTCAATTGCGTCTTCAGTCTTCGGGTTGAACTTCAGGGCTTTGTCAACTGCGACTACACTGAAGTTTTTCACCGGAGCACCGGAAGGACACGCATCTTTTTTCGACGGCAGAATGCCACGCGATCCCATCAAAGGCTGAAGGTCTTTCTGGGCCTTGTCATAAACCCGGAAGATACCCCAGCTACCCTCTGACAGATGCGAAGACCGGCCATCGTAGAACAGGTAGTCACCAGCCATCTGCTGATAACCGCCAGCAGTGGTGGCCAAGTCGTACCGTTCCGCGATACCGACATGCAACACATTGGTAACGCGGGAATCTACATCATACCGTTCCGGACGGAAACCATGACCTGAAAGCGAGAACATGTGTGTCTCGTTCATCATGCCGTGGAGGAGACGGAATACAACGGTGTCACCAACATAGGCACGAATCATGGGGGTATCCGGATCACGATGCACTTTGCTGCTGAACAGCATAGACGCATCAGCGTTCTTCAACCGCGATGGCAAGGATGCCGCACGGAAGTTGAAACCGCCACCTGTGGTATGCGTTCCGCCATTCAAGTGCGGGAAAGCCACTTCTTCCATGGTTTGAGGCATCTGGAAGGAAATCGACTGACCGGCTGCAATTGCATTCTTGCGAGACAGGCCGGGAGGATTCCCTTTATTGACCAATTGAGCCGTATGCGGAACCGTATCATGCATCTGCACTACGATTTCGCGGAAACTACCGTTACGGCCATACGCAATAGGCTCGGTACCATGAATATCCGCAACCGGGCCGCTTCGAATCGGCTTTCCGGTTTTGGGATCACGATAGACAGAGCCCCAGGGCTCAACGATGGTCGAACCGATACCGCCATGCGGCCAGGTGGTGGCACCAAATGCATGGTCATGCCAGAACACCAGACCGAGGTCTACATCGACCCACCAGCGATAGCGAACGAACTCGGCAGATACGATTTCACCCTTCTTGTGGGCATGCGTCATGCCTTCGGTAAAGGTGATCGTATAAACACCATCCTTCGCTTTTCCGGGAGCCGGGTTCATCGACTTGATCCACCGTGCGTCCTTGCCATTAGGCCGCTCAATACCGACAATGATATCTGCGCCTAAATGGAAGGGTGTTGCATGACCGGCCATTTGCACTTTAACGGTATTGGCTCCACGCTTGGTATCACTTAATACTTTAGCGTTCATCGGAACCGGCATACCAACATGATGGCCGTTCTTTTCTTTCTTTTTGAACTGCGTATACGGACGCATCGACTGGTCGTATGAGAAACCAGAAATAACGCCGTCGGACGCCTGATTGTCAAACTGGAAGAAGTGAGGATGAATATTCAACTTCGACATCTGGAAGTTGGTGAAGTCATCATCATTCCATTCACTGGTCAACAACAGGTCCACACAGTCGTAAACGTTGGCACGAATAACCAGAGGAATCGCTTTTTTCGGATCTTTCTTGACCTCAGCCATTTCCTCATCGATCACGTAAATCAAACCGTACTTATCAATGATCGGCTGCGTGCCTTTATAACCGCCGGACAACTCAATCGGCGTGTTGATGAATACCAGATTGTACTGCTTACGTCCTGCGCCTTCCGGACACAGGCTCCATCGGCCCTGCTCGCCCGGTTTTGCGGGAGACGTATTTTCCTGGTTTGGACCGGACCGACCACTACCCGATTCGGTTTGGGTGATGACCGTATTGTCCGTCAAGCTATGAAACGGTTCCAACCAGGGAGCACCACCGTGATTCCGCGCAAATGGAACCCGCTTACCAAAATGCGGAGTCATGTGCGGCCATGCCAGTTTACCGTTGGTCGGGTGGAACTGAATGGGATGACGCTTGCCGGGATGTGGCGATTTGTACTTCGCCAACTGATAAGTTGCCTCTTTCTCAGACAACGCCTTATTTCCATCCCATGCATAATCCCAAACGGTGCCGTCATACGCCAGAATCTGACCTTTTTCGTCAGAGGTGTGACCCGGCTGACCTTGAGGCGGCAACATGTACTTGACCCAATCCTGAATATTTACTACAGGAGCATCTTTGGCCCAATCACTGTTACCATCTCCTACAATATTGAACTTCTTGCCGTACCAGTCCATAGCCTTACCTACCAACTGATCGGAGCTGACACCCTTCGGAATATAACCTTTCCGGTCGGGAAGTTCCTGCAGAGGACGCATGACATCGGTGCTGCCGAACGGATAGTTACCATCCTGCAGGGTGTTGTACACACGCCAGTAACCCCACATACCCGCAACATAGTGATGCGCTACGTGACAATGGAACAGGAAGTCCCCAGCCAGCTTCTGACACAGACCGGAACCACATTCCGTTTCCAGGTCCAGAACCTCGGATGGACCGATTACTTCAACGTCTACACGGTCGGTCGTCGTCCGTACTACCGGATATTTAACCGGACCGTCGTAGGCCGCAGTGATCAGATTTTCAATTCCCGGCTCACGTTTCGGAGAACGCGTCCAGCGAATCGAACCTCCATGGGGATGATGGGAATGGAACACTTCACCACCGCCATGAATGAGACGAAATTTTGCGGGATCACCCATATAAGATCGGGGAATCGTGGTGGGAGCATCCGCAAAAGTGTAAGAGCTGTAGGACAACGATTCGTCCTCATAGTGAAACATTTTTTCCTGTACCGCCAGGTTGTTGATACCAAACGGCTCGGAACGATAGTTCATCGCACGGGCAGAAGGACGATATGCGTCCGTCAGCGGATCGCGCTGGGGAATCATTTCGCCGTGACGGTTCAGAGGACGGAACGATTCATCACCCACTTCATGATAGAACAGGGCGAATTCCCGGAAGTCCTTGGCATCGTCGTTGGCGATCATGGCCATCCAGCCGTTTTCCAGCGGGCCACCGGTCCATGGATCAAGATACGTCGAACCACGGGGTTCAACGATGAACGCGCCAATCAGCCCCAGAGCTTGAGGATCCCGACCCACATGACTGACGATGAGATGGGAACCTTCCTGCTCATCAATGGGAATGAACCACTCAAATTCCTGCGTTGCCCCCGGTTTGACTACAGCCCCTTTGGAAGCAGCCGAATTGGGAGCTCCGCTTGAGCTGATGATCATTGCAGAACCATGAATCTGAAACGCCGCATCCTCACCTTCCAGACGGTTGGTGAATTTAACCCGGACACAGTCGCCCTGATTACCGCGAATAACCATAGGCGCGATAGCATCACCCTGGAAACCGGTCGAAACCGCTCCCGGATCCAGCTCGTCCTCACGGGCTTTGGCGTTGCGCTTCTCTTCGCCTCTCACTCGATCAATATCCTTATCGAGCGAGAACATGTAGCCCGGAAAATAATCTCCCCACTGGTTCAATGTAATTTCCACATTGATTGCCGAAATGTCGTAAGCCTTAGTGGGAACGCCAGCGGGACAATGAGCCCCTTTAAAGACCTCATTGGAGGCCTCCGTTGGTCCAAGCAGATACCCCTGCTGGAGCTGATGGCCGGCCCATGAATTATGAAACACACCACCGGAAGAAGCCGGGCTGGCATGATCCATAATTTTTCCTTTCAGACGATCCATCAGACTTTTGTACGTCTTGTTCAGGCGGTCTTGATTGCCTTCCCGACCTTCCATCATCTCTTCGTAGTTGACCTGGTTCTCCAGTTTGTCCAACCACAAAGGACGATCCACCGCCGAATGCTGATGACCTTCAGCTTGAGCCGCTGCAAATGCCTGGGGAATTCCCAAACACAAGGTCAGCAAAAACACGGTACTGACCACAAGCCCAGTCATCTCTTTTCGAGTGAATCTAATGACCTGATTCTCCATACTGGTTCTCCTCTCTCACATTACTAAAATAAACCAACAACCTCGTTAAAATTCCAACGATTATATTTTTACGGGAGCCAAACCTTCATTTGACAAAATCCCGGCGGCAAAGATTATCAGGAAATCCGTAACTACCTATTAAGTAAGGACTTAAATAACAAAGCCAATATAAAATTCAACTATCGAGGTTAAAGACCCATTATTTTGGGATTTATTCCCTGAAATAATTTTTTTTAGAATATTTTTGATGAAGGTGAGGTGAAAATTTCAGTAGGCAGAAGCACCCAAAAAAGAGTGCTATCATTCAAGGCGAGAGTAAAAAAATTCAGGTTACTTCAGCCGGTCCAGTTTCCGGTCTTTTCCATCAGCCGGCGAATATAGACTTTGCCTCGGGCTATCCGGGACATAACCGTTCCAATGGGAAGCTCTAATTCCTGGGCAATATCTTTATAGGACTTTCTTTCAAAATAAAACATTTCAATTGGAGCTTTCAACCGATCCTCCAGTTTATTCAAAACAAAACGAAGGTTCCGGGCAAGTTCAATTTTTAAATGATCTTCCTCAATATTAACTTTGCCGCTGATCGTATTACTTACAGCATCAAATTCAATATCAATTTTTCTTTTATTCTTCTCCAGATCCTTAAGAAACAAATTTCTTAAAATAGAAAACAACCAGTTCTTGGCTTTATCCCGGTCTTTAAGCTGAGCAAAGTTTTTAATGGCAAAATAAAAGGTTTCCTGAGTCAAATCTTCTGCATCATGAGCCTTGCGGGTCAAACGGCAGGCGCAACGGAAAATAAGGTCCATATGAGGAAGCAGGTATTCCCTGATTTCAGGGGCATATTGATCCTCAGCCAATTTCTGCTCAATTTGATGAAAAGAGTTCAATGGTAGAAGCCTGAGTAAATTGCCAATGTATCCTGAAACAATACCATAACACTAGTCAAACCTGATATGCTTCAGGGCTTCCGAAAAAAAATACCCAGTAAAATTGAATAATAACCGAATATTAGTATCTTTAAAAGTAATTTGAATATCTTAAGCATCCTTCTTGAATATTTTTAATCTAAATTTAGCCAGGGGAATAAATATTTCCAAATGGTAATAATACCGTGTAATATTGGTTTTCATTTTCAAAAATAATCGGGCATTATATTTCAATCTCATTTTCAAACAAAACGTAATAATCTACAAATACTTCTTATCCAATTTTCCAATTGCATAAGTGAATAAACATGACACAGCGCGATCAAAAATTAATCACTGCGAACGAAATTATGGAGCTCTCGTTAAAAATGGAGCGCGAAGGCCAGGCTTTCTATAAAAACCTGAGCCATTACATGAAAGATCCAATGGTCAAAGCTTTCATTGAAAAAATGCACAACGAAGAGATCCAGCACGAAAAAATATTTCGCATAATGCTGGAAAAAAAAGGAGATAAACTTTACGGTTGGGAAGATAAAAAGGAACTTCACGAATTTATAAATGAAAATTTCAAAACAGACATATTTCCACTCCTTGATGAAATCATCAATCCGGACGCCATTTTCGAAAGCCTGCAAAAGGCGGTCGATTTCGCCGTGGAAGCGGAAATGATCGCCGCTGAGTTTTATTCCCTTCTTGGTGAATTCTGCGAAGACCTGGATGCCAAAACATCTATATTACTTCTTGAACAAGCAGAAAACGAACACGTCAAACAAGTACTCGCGATAAAAGACAAACTTCTTAAAAATTCCTAACCAATAAAAGCACACCGGAACCTAAGTCCCGGCTTGGCTAAATACTTCCTGACGGGCTAAGGTCTAACTACCTCACGAATTAAGTGAAACCTGGCGTTAACTCCTATAACCATTTACACCAACCTGAGAATTCACTTTACCCACATAGGAATGCCAGGTGGCAACCTTGAATTCCCCGGATGAAAATAATCGATTGCGAATAATCCACCATCCCCGGATACAGTAAAAAAGAACAAATCAAACATACCTTACCTTCAAAAAACCAATCAATGAATTGATAAAAAAAAACGCCGGAACCGAAGTTCCGGCGTTTCTAATAACTTTAAAACTTACCAAATTAAATTACTTGGCGGTAAGGGTGAAATCCTGTGCTGCATCGGCACCACCACTTACAGTAACTTCAGAAGACACTTCACCAACATAAGGATGCCATGCGGTAACTTTATATTTACCAGCGGGCACATCCGTGATTTTGAAGGAACCATCATCTCCGGTCACAGCAAAGTATGGATTCCAAACGATACGGCCATCAGCTTCCATGTAGTTGTGCTGATCACATTGCAAGAAGAAATGAAGGTCTTTACCTTCTTTAAAACGTGCAAGATTATTGGACACATCCGCAACATCGCCTTTGCTGGGCAGAGGCTTGTTGAACAACGTTTTGCGGTTGGCGCCAACTACAGAATACCCATGCGGATTGTGAAGAATATCCGGGTCTTGATTGGTAATCTTCGCAACACCACCAGCTTTTTTCTCTTCTTTAGAGGCTTTTTTAACAACGCCAACTTTCGGAAAAATATCGCAGGTTTTGAAATCAAAATTCATAGTTTTCCAATCCCAGGCCTTACCTTTGCTGATCTCCTCGATGAAAACCACAGTTCCACTCAATTTGCCACCTTTAGCTGCAACTTTTGTCCGGGGGCGAATTCCACCTTCTTTGGTATCTGGATGAGTGGTGCAAAACTCCACGTTTTTACCCTTGTTCAGGTCTTCCATAATGGGAGGGGGAGGATTGCCTTTCAGTGAAACCGAACCACTGATTGAACCGCCGCCACTGACGGCGCCTTCTTCATAATCGCTTTTTTTTGCAAAAGCGGAAGAACCAAAAACCAAGGCCACACTGAATACCATTAACGTAATTAAGGTTTTTCTAATCATTCCTGTCTTCTCCTTTTAGTCAATAATTAAACAAACTAACTCCACAAACTGAGACAAAATTTTTTTAAAATTTGAGCCCTGGATTTTAGCATAAAAGAGCGCAAAAAGGTCCGACTCAAAGCAAAGGGGCCCCTATACTAGAGGCCCCTTATAAAACATTTTACTACTGTCGATCAACAATTATTTTCAATTATTTCATCGACAGGCGTTCATCCACCGGTTTGGAGGCTGACTTCAGGTTACCTGGAGTCGCGCCGCCCAAAGGCAGAATGGAGCGGTCACCCGCCGGCAAGACCTTCATATAACCCCACTGGCCTGCCTGCTGGTAAGGCGTCCGGGCGTTCAGCCACAGGTACGTGCCGGGATTATGATAAGTCCCGCCAGCACCATTCAGGAGAAACGCCTGGATGTATTCGCCGCCACCAAACTCTTCAACGTCGATCATATCCGAACCATCCTGGTTCAGATGACGCCGCCACTGGTGGCCGTCCAAATTGAACATCTGGTTCTGCTCGTTGTGAGCCCCGAACACGTTGATCATCACCTTGTCACCGGCATGGGCCTTCAATGTCGGCGTTGCAGGATCAGCTCCGGCCGCTACACAAGGCGTGAACATGTTACCCAGCTCACAACCCTCGTCTTCGCGGTACGTCCACGGCTCCAGACGATAGTTCACGCCCGTCAGACCTGCCACATTCTGCAGGTAAGGCATGAACGACGTTCCCAGAATATTATCCTCATCCTGGAAGTACA
>JAOUPX010000043.1 GCA_029879645.1 Nitrospinota bacterium | reverse complement strand
CGCGGTCTGGTGCAGAACGGTCAACTGGAGTTGTTGAGCGGCGGGTTTTACGAGCCGATTCTGTCCAGCCTGCCGGAAGAAGACGCCGTCGGGCAGATACGCATGATGAACCGTTTTCTGGAGGCCGAGTTCGGTTGCCAACCGAAGGGATTGTGGCTGACCGAGCGCATCTGGTCGCCGCAATTGCCGAAAATCCTTGCGCAGGCGGGCATCCGTTACACCATCGTCGACGACACTCATTTTTACTATGCAGGCATGCTGGAGCGGCAGATGCACGGGTATTACCTCACCGAAAGCGAGGGGTATTCGGTCGGCGTGTTTCCCATCAGCAAAACCCTGCGTTATTCCATTCCGTTCGATCTGCCGGAGGTAACCCTCGAACATTTGCGCCGGTACCGGGAGGAGTGGGGATTTGACGGGGTGACCTACGCCGATGACGGGGAAAAGTTCGGCGGCTGGCCGGAGACGTATCAGTGGGTGTACAAGGAAAAGTATCTTCATAAATTTTTTACGGCACTGGCGGGGCAGTCGGACTGGCTGGAAACGATGACTTTTGGCGAGTATGTGGATCGGCATCCGCCCACGGGACGGGTGTATCTGCCGATGGCGTCGTATGAAGAAATGATGGAGTGGTCTCTGTCGTATGACGCGGGCCTGCGTTTCCGGGAACTCAAGGAGGAATTGAAGACGGCGAAAGTGGATGAGGAACGGATTCGCGTTTTTCTGCGCGGGGGGCAATGGAATAACTTTCTGACCAAATATGAAGAGAGCAATCACCTGCACAAGCGCATGCTGTATGCGGGCAAAAAGGTCAAGCGTTTGCCGGAGGGACATCAGGAGACCAGCGGCGCCCTGAACGCCCTGTACCGGAGCCAGTGCAATTGCGCCTACTGGCACGGCCTGTTCGGCGGGTTGTATCTGAATTATCTGCGGCATGCCCTGTACTCGCAAATCATCGCGGCTGAAAACAGCGCGGACGATTTGCTGTTGGGAACGGAACGGGGATTGAATGTGGAGGTGGTCGATTTCAATCAGGACGGATTCGAGGAAGTGGTGGTCGGCAATCCGGAGATGAATGCCTTCGTCTCACCGGCTCGGGGCGGAGCTTTGATGGAGCTCGATTACCGCCCGGCCTGCTTCAATTTGAGTAACGTTTTGCGCCGCAGGCCGGAGGTTTATCACCAGGATGTCCTCGCCGCCCGGGAAGCGCCGGATGAGGCCGGGGAAAAGCCGCATTCCATACACGACCGCGTGCGGGTCAAGGAAGAGGGATTGCAGGATAAGTTGATTTACGATCGGTTGGATAGATATTCCTTCATGGACCATTGCCTGACGGCCGGAACCCGCTTCGAATCGTTCCTCGCAAATCGGCCGGAGGAATTGATGACCTTTGCCGGTCAACCTTATGAATGGGTGCGGGAGGAGGACCCGATAAACCCGCAGGCTCCCTTTGTGTTGCGGCTGAAACGGGAAAGTTCCGGTCCGGGGATTTGCCTGGCGGTTGAAAAAAACTTCACATTTCATCCCGATCAGGCAGGCGTGGAGGTGAACTACGTTCTTCGGAATAAGGGCGAGCAAACCTTAAATTTCATTTGGGCGGTGGAGCACAATTTCACCCTGCTGGCCGGGGATGCGCCGGACCGGAAGTACACACAGAACGGCAGGACTCTGGAGGACGCGCGGTTGCAAAGTCAGGGCATTCTGCCTGCTGTTCATGCCCTGGGGCTGCGGGATGAGTTTTTCGGTTTTGAATTGCAACTCAGATACAGCCCGGAAGTGGAAATATGGCGGTTCCCGGTGGCAACCGTGTCGCAGTCGGAAGAAGGGTTTGAGAGCGTTTACCAGGGATCCAGTATAACGGCCTGTTGGAGGGTAAAACTGGAGCCGGGACAAAGCCATGATTTCCTGGCGGGCCTGCAAGTCATGAAGTTGTAGGGAAGGGATGGGCGGCTGGAAAGGAGGGTCTAATAATCTCCCGGATCGGCGCCATTGATGAAGCCGATTAAATGGGCTTTTTTCTCATGATTGCCGTAACGGTAAATCCGTATCGTTTTTTCAACCACTTCCCTTAATTTTGGATCCTCTCCGCAGTCCTGGCCTGCCTCCGATATCAGCGCATCCTCACCCAGATCGGAAACTTCGGACCGGGTACGCAACATTGGGCCGTTATCGAGTAACAGCCAGATGATATTTAAATCGGTAAATTGGTAAAGCTTGGCGAGGGTGTCTGCAGAGGGCAGGGATTTATTATTCTCAATATCCGACAGGGACCCCTGGGAAATTTTTATCAGCCTGGCGAGTTCAAACGACTTCATTGGCAGCGTTTTCCGCCATTGCCGCAGACGAGTCCCCAGGTTTTTGGCCGCCCCCCCTCTTTTGTCTCTCATGCCTGAATCCGTCACGTCAGAAATATTAAATGCACTAAATTACCCAAATAAGGGTAATGAAAAACGCTGTAAAAAAATCACAAAATAGGCATATGTAATTCTCAAGAAATAGTGTCAGCAACGACCATACTGTAATTTCTTTGACGAAATCTGTCAATATAAAATGCCTCGCAACTCCCAATAATTAAAGGGATTAAGCCACCTTGAAGTTCGCTGTTAACCAATAAAATCTAAGAAGTCTACGGAATTCCGAATTTTTTGATTTTAGCATTTTTGCCTATTCCAAAAATATAAGGTGATGTAAATTGCTCAAGGGAAGCCGTGAAAGGCTGTACGAATTTTGCCGCCTGGACTATCAGTGGATTTATTTGTAAGAGGTTCCAGTCTTATTTCAATTGCCTGAATTTGCTTCAGTTTTATCGGAATAGATCGTTTGAGACAAATGGGATCAGAAAAATATCCATATATCAAATACTGAAATGGGCAAATTTATTGGATTAGCGAAATTAATAGTTCGGGATGTTGTGCTTTTCAGGGAATGAAAAAAAATATATGAAGTTGGATTCTTGACTGTTTAAAGTGCTATTTTTAGCCTTATTGGGCAGCTAAAGCGAGTAGGATCCCATTTCTCTGGATACTTCGGAATGGGTGTCCATCCATGTCCCGGGATTGGGTGGCGCAGCGGGGGGAAGGGTGAGATTCTTTTTTAGATGGAGAATTCGCTCAACCGATTGTTGAATCGGAGCAGTGGGAATAGTGCCTTTGTTGACATCCCGGGTCAACTGGTCGTGCAGGGTCCTGACCTTGTCCACGTTATTGCAGATTAAAAACATATCCAGCCCGGCCTCGACCCCCATGCGGGGAAACGCCTCAAACGGGAAGTAATTCTCCACCGCTTTCATTTCCAGGTCGTCGGACATGATGATTCCCTGAAATCCCAGCCGCTTTCTCAAAATATCCTGCAGGATGGTTTTGGAAAACGTGGCGGGATTGTCTTTATCCCAGGCGGTGTAGATCACGTGCGCGGTCATGATCACCTCCAGGCCCCGGGCGATGGTTTCCTTAAATGGTAGAAGTTCCACCGCCTCCAGAGTGGCCGCATCCCTGTCCACCGTGGGAAGATCGAGATGCGAATCCAGATGCGTGTCGCCGTGACCCGGGAAATGCTTGCCCACGGGAATCATGTTTTTTGCCCGGAATCCCTCAATAAATGCATTGGCCAGCTTCGCCACCGTTTCCGGGTCGGAACCAATGGCGCGGTCGCCGATGATCGGATTATCCGGATTGGTATGCACGTCCAGTACCGGGGCGTAATCCATATTGATGCCGACATCGGCCAGTTCTGCGGCCAGCGATTGGCCGAAACGGCGGGCCAGATCTTCCGAGCCGGAATTTCCGAGACAGCAGAACGGCGGATATTGGGTAAAGGGTTCGGTGAGTCGCGCCACACGTCCGCCTTCCTGATCGACTGAAATAAACAGAGGTAACCCTGTTGAGGAAGAGGCCGCGACGTCCTGGGCATCCCGGATCAGGGTATACAACTGCTCCGGGTTCTCATAGTTGCGGCTGAACAGGATCAATCCGCCGACATGATACTTGCGGATCAATTCCTCGGTTTCCGGAGTGAGGGTGGTGCCTTCGAACCCGGCCATGATCATCTGGCCGGTCATTTCGGGAATGGTAGTCGGTGTGTTCAAGAGAAGAAACCCCACGAAGCATTGTAAGGACAAAATAGAACCGGAATAGAGTAGCATCAATCCAGCATATTTCAAATCAATAGCCGGTGGTTTCAATGAAAACCAAGATGGAAGGTGGGGGATTTATTAGGGTATTGTTTTCTCCGCGCCAAAAGCGGTTGTGATAAAATCAAAAAATACATAGGCTAATGAATTTTCAGGAAACACGATGATGTCAAGACGAGTGGTCTTTACCGGGTTGGGGGCGATGAGCCCCAACGGCTCGGGGAAAAAACAATTCTGGGAAAATACCTGTAACGGGGTCAGCGGGATCGACCGCATCGGCAGTTTCGATCCCTCAGGGCTGGAATGCCAGATCGCGGGCGAAGTGCGGGATTTTGAACCCCGCGATCATTATTCCGAAGCGGATCTGAAAAAGCTCCCGCGGGCGGTGCCTCTCGGCGTTGCGGCGGCAAAGGAGGCTTTAAGGGACGCGGGAATCGATCTCGACGAGTTCGACGAGGAGGATTTCGAAAGCCTGGGTGTGCTGGTGGGCACCGGAGGTTCGGGCTTTGATTTTTCCGAAAAGCAGTTCGCTCATTACTATTCTAAGGAAATGCACAAGATCAGCCCCTATGCCATCTCCAATTCGCTGGTCGGCATGTTATCCAGTGAAATCTCCATGTACTTCGGCCTGCAGGGCCGCAGTCACGTCATCTCCAACGGTTGCACCAGTTCCACCGACGCAATGGGATACGCCTTCAACGCCATCCGTTCCGGGCAGGAAGACTGGATGCTGACCGGCGGGGTGGAAGCGTGCGTGACGCCGGCGATGATGACGGGATTCCAACGCATGCGTGCCAATCCGGTGCATTTCAACGCGGAACCTTCACGCGGCTCGCGTCCGTTCAATCGTGATCGCGAAGGATTTGTGCTGGCCGAGGGAAGCTGGATGCTGGTGATGGAGGAACTGGAGCACGCGAAAAAACGGGGAGCCCGCATCTATGCCGAGGTCATCGGTTACGGCACCACCTGCGACGCCTATCACCGGGTGGCGATTATGCCGGACGGCAGGCAATCCACCCGCGCCCTGCGGTTGGCGATGAAGGATGCGCGCATCAACGAGAATGAGGTGGGGTACATCAATTTCCACGGAACGTCCACGGTCATCAATGACAAAATCGAAACGCTGGCGGTGAAGGGGGCCTTGAATGGCCACGCCATGAAGGTACCGGTAAGTTCCACCAAATCGATGGTGGGGCATCCCCAGGGGGCATCGGGAGCCTTGGGAACAGTGGTGACGGCGTTATCGTTAAAAGAGGGTGTGCTATCGCCCACCATCAATCTGGAAAACCCGGATCCGGAATGTGATATGGATTACATCGCCAACGAAAGCCGGGAGCAGGAAATTCAGGTAGCGATCAGCAACTGCATTTCCTTCGGATCGAAGAACTCAGCCCTGGTTCTTAAAAAGTTTAAATGAATTTCGTTTATTAAAATCTAAACACAGATTCTTCGTCGCCTGCGGCTCCTCAGAATGACAATACTTGTTCTCTGTCATTCTGAGTGTTAGCGAAGAATCTATGTTTATATTTTCGCCCTCATAAATGAGGCAACTACGGATTTAAGCAAAGTTTCCGCTAACGGTAGGGCATGCTGTTGCCGGACAATTGCGCGTTGATATCCCGCTCAATCTGGTTTTCCTGAGTAACGAATGTTTCCAATTCCTTTTCACTGTTGAACTCAAACGTTCGCGGTTCCTTTTGTCCGCAGATTTCCTCGTCCTGCTCAACGGTTATTTTGGAGCCTTCAATCGAACGGATGGTAAATTTCTTGCGGGTGTTCAAGCGCCCGAAAATTTTACGATAGCTGATTTCAATATTGTGCGAATGTTCCATAACGCAACTCCTTGCTAATACGATGGCATTTCAGGGTGATCAGTGCTCCTCAATCTACCGATCTGCCGGAATAAAATCAACCCCCTTTCAACTGAGCCTAAATGATTTTTAAGTGAAATGAACAAAGGGGTTGCGCCTTTAAAGGATTGTGTTAAGATTTCCGCAGATAGAACTCGACGCCTGATTCCAGGCGCACTGTTGAACCTACCTGGCACAGGGAACCACGGTTCCCGCTTATCGCATTTTTTCCTTTAATCTTACCTGAGTCGAGAGCCCCCATGGCCCATAAACTGACACTCCAGACATTGGCGGAAAATCTAATTCGCGAATCCCGTAAGCCCTTTTCGGTGGATGAATATATTGAAACCATTCAAAACCGCTGGCGCCGCCGCATAGCGCCGAGGACTCTGGATCACCTGAAGCAAACGTTGACCAACCATTCACACGTGATCGAAGTCGGCGGAGAAAACTTCTTGCCTTATCAAGCGGTATTGGATCGTGTCGGCCATATTCCCCTGGAGCTTCAACTGGGAAAATCCGAATTGGAACGCCAACTGATGATTCCCGGGCACCAACTGGTTCCCTTTATCTCCCCGGATTTGGAAGAGGAGGAACTCACCTTTCTGGATATCAACGGTCGGGAAATTCCAAAGAGAAAACAGAAATTTTTTATCGACGAGGTAATCAACCATTACCAGTATGCCCATGAGAAGCATTTCCCTTATCAGATCAATGTTAATCAGTGGATGCCGGGAAAAAGCACGCTGAACCTGACCGTCTGGGACATCCGGGATTTACTGGCGCAACTGGAATTTCACCCGGAGGACCGGTTGAAGGTGAAGCTGAAGGACTATTACCGGGGCATTTATGCGATTGAGGCGTACCCGGCTCGTCAATGGAGTGCAGACCGACTGCGAACCCGATCCTTGAATATTGCCTTGGAAGAGGAGTTGATGGAGGGGTTGGGAGGAATGTCGGATTCGGCTTTATCGCTGGAGAAACAGGTTTTACAGGGATTGTTTCATTTGGATGTCCATTTGCTGGAGACTCCCGCGTTTTCATTGACCGGGCTGGTGGAATCCCTTCAGAAAATAAGTGTGGTGCGTAACGAGGATGCCGGTGTCTATTTTGCGCGGGATGGAGAATCTCCGGTCAAGTCATACATTCTGGAAGGCGAACATCATACTCCCCAGGGCCGTACCGGCTCGCTGCAGG
Source organism: Nitrospinota bacterium (assembly GCA_029879645.1). GTDB lineage: Bacteria > Nitrospinota > Nitrospinia > Nitrospinales > Nitrospinaceae > SZUA-226. The sequence continues at coordinate 14,930 of JAOUPX010000043.1, read as the reverse complement.
AAATTTTTGAAGACATGGGGCTGGCGTTTTCTGAATTGGAATTCAAGGCTATCCTCTATTCCATGATGGGAACCGAAGATTTCAATTTGGAGCAGGTGTTTGATCTTTTGTTCGGAGCGAAAAAAGATTGTTTTTACGACGAGAAACAACACCAGGCGTTTTACCGGATGTTGCGCAAGATGCTGAACCTGATCTGCGATGAACTGAAAGGTCCCGAGCCCCGGCTGATTTCTCAACTGCGCAGTAAAATCGTTTATATGAAATTGCGGTTGATTGAGATGTTGAGATTTATCGAAGCCCAGCAGGTGTGCCTGGAAGATCTGCCCGAAGAAGTTCTGGAACACATGGCGGACCTGGACGGATTTTGCATGGAAGGTCTGCATCATCTGTCGGATCGTCCGGAACCCCCGGACCTGAAAACCATTCACGATCTGCGTATCGCCCTGCAAATGGTTCAGCCCAATCTGGATTATCTGGAAGAAACGATTTTTTACCGGTTAGGCGTTTACTGACCCCTTGGCAGGGGAGGCAACTGGCTGAACGTTAACTGCAAGCGATGACGGTTGAACGCAACCGGGAAGGCCCGGAACAAATTTTGCTGAGGGGTTTGGGTGCAACCTATGGGCAATCTTGCCTCTCAGGGTTTTAATGTTTGCCCCGCACGGAGCGGCAGGTTGGCACCTGGAGGCACCTTGGCAGGTCCGAATTCCCCCGACTTCAAGGTTGCCCTGTAGTTGCTCGATTTATCGAGCTTTTTAAAGTCTAAACATAGATTCTTCGCTGGCGCTCAGAGTGACAATCCACATCTCTCTGTCATTCTGAACGAAACGCAGTGAAGTGAAGAATCTGTGTTTAGATTTTACCGATGTGATTCGTTTGTTTGTGTTTTGCTATTTATGCAAAGCCACCTTCTCAGATTGGGCGTTTATTGACCGGCCCAACTGCCCCTCAGCACATGACCGCCGACTTCCTCGACCCGGACACGGGCTAGGTCTCCCGGTTTCAGTCGGTCTTCCCCCCCTTTAAAAACCACCGACCAGTAGTGCGGATTGCGGCCCTTGAATGACATACCTTTGCGCGTGGTTTTTCTTTCGATGAGTACCTCGACCTCCTGGCCCAGGAAGGCCCGGCCCTTTTCTTCCGTCAGCCGGTTTTGAAGCTGAATGGTTTCCTGCAGGCGTTCCTGTTTTTCCTCGTGTGGAATGTCATCCGCCATTTCCAGTGCCGGTGTGTTGGGCCGCGGACTGTAAGCGAACATGTAGCTACTGCCGAAGCCCACCTGCTCCATTAATTGAAGTGTTCCCTCAAAATCCTGCCGCGTTTCCCCCGGAAAACCGACAATGATATCCGTTGACAGGGCAATGTCCGGTACCTCGCTTTTCAATTGCGCGATCAAGTCCATGTACCATTCGACGGTATGGCTCCGGCGCATCAATTCAAGAATGCGGTTGCTTCCGCACTGTACCGGAAGGTGCAGGTGGTTCATGAGGATATCGATATCGCGGTAGGCCTGGATCAATTCGCGGGTGAAGTCCATCGGGTGGCTGGTGGTGAAGCGCAGTCGCTCCACCCCGGGGATCTCTGCAATTCCGTACAGCAGTTCGTGAAACGCCACCGGTTGCTGCAGGCCACGCTTGCCATAGGCGTTGACGTTTTGACCGAGTAGAATAATCTCCTTCGCGCCTTTGTCCACCAATTGGCGAATTTCGCCGTAAATTTCCGAAGCCTCACGCGATTTCTCCCGGCCACGGGTATAAGGAACCACACAAAAACTACAAAATTTATCGCATCCCTTGATGATATTGACAAACGCGCTGGCACCGGGATCCTTGACCAGCGTTTGCTCGGGAATGGAATAGTTTTTCTGCGAATCGAATTCTGTCCATAACACCGGGCCTTCCCCCTGGTTTACACGGGAGACAATCTGCTGAATATCCTCCACCGCATCGGGTCCCATGACGAAATCCAGAAAAGGAATCCGCTCCATTAGGACAGATTGCTCCTGCTGGGCGAGGCATCCCGCCACCCCCAGGATCAGGTCGGGATTGGACTGTTTCAGCGGTTTTAGGCCCCCAAACAGGGAAAAAACCTTCTGTTCGGCTTTCTCCCTTATGGAGCAGGTGTTTACGATAGCCAGATCGGCCTCCTCAACATGAGGCGTGCGCAGGTATCCCGCTTGGAACAGCAAAAGTTCCATGCGGTCGGTATCTGCCACGTTCATCTGGCATCCGAAGGTTTCCATATAGACCTGTTTCATAGGTCCAGAATTTTAACCAAAATCATTCAATTATCCAACAGCGAAATCAGAAGCCTCTAACGTATTGAAAAAATAATTTTTACATGGTCGAAAATCGCTCGATTATTGATTAAAAAAGTTTTTTAAAAAAAATTGAGTTTTATGAATGGCCGACCCCCGTTTCAGCCTTATTTTATGCGGGAAAACCGGGAATCATTATTTAAATTGAATTCATCAAATTTAAACAAATTAACAGGTAATTTGATGTTTTTTATATGTCATGTAATTAAATTTTAAAATGTTATTGACTCTTAATATGAGTTCCCTTATATTGAAAATAATCCAGCAACAAATACAACTACTTAGCGAAAGCACAGGCAACACATCCATTAAGTTTTGTGGAAGGAAAAAGCGTGCCCCAGACCAACAACGTTCGCCAGATTCGCGAATCCAAAATGATGAGCAAGGCGGAATTGGCTCGAAAAGCTGATGTCACCGTGCAGACCATCGATCGTATCGAAAAGGGTAACGATTGCCGTTTGGACACTAAGCGTAAGATTATATTGGCCTTAGGGTACAAGCTGGGTGATCGATCCAAGATATTTACGGATTCCATGGTTGCGGGCAATAAAACAGGCAGGAATAGGGGCCGGTCCAAAAAGACCACTTAAACTTGAGGTTTACCAGAACATGAAAGTATCCAGGAGTTAATAGATGTTCCTCTCAGAAAAAACACCTTTGCTGGCAGTCGATATCGGCTCCAACTCGATCAAAGTGGGCCGCTTGATGGGCACCAAGGGAAAATTCGAGTTGTCCAATTTTGGGGTTATGCCGCTGGATCCGGAAGCGGTGATTGAGGGTGTGGTGCAGGATGAAGACCATGTAGTCGATGCTTTGGGCCGATTGGTGAAAGCGGAGGGAGTGGATACACCCTATGCGGTGGCTTCCGTGGCTGGAGAGGCCGTCATGATCAAAAAGATCAAAGTTCCATTGATGTCGAAGGAGGAGCTGGAGGATTTTATTCCCCAGGAAGCGGAACAATACATTCCGTTTGATATTGATGATGTCCGCATTGATTTTCAGATTCTGGAAGGTACCCCGGCCCTGGAAGAACATGAATTTGAAGAAGAAGAAGAAAAACAGGAAATTCTTCTGGTGGCCGTTCAAAACGAAATTATAGACAGCCGGATCAACGTGTTGACCGCCGCAGGGCTCAAGCCGGTCATCATCGACCTTGATGTGTTTGCCATGGTGAATGCCATTGGGATATCGAGGAATCTCAAGGATATGGGATCGGTGGCCATCATTGATCTGGGAGGTGCGTTTACCCATCTCAATATTCTGATGGATGGTGTGACATCCTACACTCGCGACATACCTATCGGGCAGGATGCCTGCACCGGCAAGCTGATGGAAAAATACGAACTGGATTACAGAGAATCGGAAAATATTAAAGTGGGCGCCATTCCCGAAGGAGCGGGAAAAGAAGAAGTGGTCGAAGCGATTATTGAATCCTTTGAGCCAATCCTGGAGGAGCTTCACAAATCGTTCGAGTTCTTCAGCACCACTTCAAACAGCCAGGTGGAGCAGGCCTTTCTCTGCGGAGGAGGGGCGATGATTCCGGGTGTGGACGGATTTCTGGCTGACCGCCTCGGGGTTCCAGTGGAAATTTTCAATCCTTTGGAATCCATTAAATTAGGAATGAGAAAATTCGACAAGAAAAGTCTGGGTCAAATGGCCCCTATGGCCACCGTTGCGATCGGTTTGGCTACAAGAAGGTTTGATTACTTATGATTACTATCAATCTATACGATTACAAAACCATAGTTCGGGATGTCAACATCCAGAAGCAGTTGACCATGGTGGTGGCTGTGGGCATGGTTACCTTCTTGTTGGGTTGCGGGATCTGGATGTTTCAAAAAATGTGGATCTGGAAAATCGAAGGTGAATTGACCGAGGTCGAAAGCCAGGTTGCGGCGGCAACTCCCGATTACCAGGCCGTTCAAAAACTAAAGAAACAACAGAAGAAATATACGGAAATCATTACCGGAATCGATACCCTGAGAGCCAATCAGGCCCCCACCACTCAATTGCTGGAGGATATCGGGCTGGCGGTTCCGGAGGGCATCTGGCTGACTTCTATTGAACAGTTGGAAATGGATGATGTGGTGAAGTTAAAAGTTCCCTTCCTGTTCATTGATTATGAAGACACCAAAAATAAGGGCAAAAAGAAGAGTCCAAAGAAAGAGGAAGGTCCTCAAGATGTATTTATTAAGCTGAGCGGCAAAGGAAAAAACGATCAGCCAATCGTACACTTGCTGGAACAGTTAAGGACGCTGGATTACATAGATGCGGTTGTACTGCATTCTTCAAAAAGAGAATGGTTGGAAAATGTTCCCATTCAGCAATTTGAGATTTATTGCCATTTTGTGAAAACCGAATCCAAGGCCTGAGGCGAATTTCATGAACGTAAACAAGATATTTGACAAAATCCCATACGCGACCTTCGCCAATTTTAAACCGGCGCACTATTACGGTATGGCCGGTGGTTTGGTGGTCCTTATCTTCGGATTAATGTTCTTCCTGGTATTCAGTCCCAACGCCGAGGAAAAAGCCCAGTTGGAAAAGAAACTGGACGATACAGAGAAGAAGCTGGCGTTGTATCTGGCTGAAGGAGCTAAAAAAGTGGAAATGACCAAGGACGTGGCCGCTCTCTTCGGCACTCTGGGAGAGAAAAAACGGCAATTGCCCCTGGCCGAAGAAGTTCCACAGCTGATTCAGAAAATAGCCGATATCGGAGACTTCCTGGGAGTGGACATCGTTGCCTTTAAACTTGAGCCCCCCGAGAATAATGATTTTTATAAATCGATTCCAGTATCGGTCACGATTGCCGGGAATTATTACAAAACCGCAGGATTTTTCGATTCACTGCAAAATCTTCTACGGGTGGTCAACGTGAAGGACTTTAAGATGAATATGCAACCGGGTTTCACGATCGTGATCAATGAAGAAGGTGAAAAAGAACAAGAGCAGATAGACGTTTTGCAGACTCAAATAACCGCCCACACTTTTGCTTATATTGACGGATCTGAGAATGTTGACAAGTAGTTCTATGTATGCTGAGAAGGGACAACCAATGGGCCGAAGCATGATAAATAAAAAAGGATTCATTACCGCAGTCCTGCTGGGTGTGTGGGTGTTAACTCTCGGGTTTCCTGGGAAACCTGCCTGGGCCGCTGCCTCCCGATCCAAAAGCATCAATGATCTGTCGCGGCAACTGTATAACGCCAGCGGGATCGGGCAGGAAAAGCAAATTCTGTCCAAAAAGAAAATGCAGTCTTCATTTTTGACGAGGCCAAGGATGCTGCAGGCCTTGGGGTTGTCCGAAGAACATATCGACATTATCAATAATATTTACAAAGGGACTTTCCGAACGAATGATTTTTACAGCCAAAAGCTAAACAAAATCAAGAGTAACTACCACAGGGGCCATGCGGCGGGAGCCATCCAGTTTTTCCGCTCCGGAGTGGGGAGGAAAGTCGTCAAGCTTAACAATAAAGCGCTGAAAGCGAGCCGCAAGGCGTATGGTAATTTTCTGGAAAAAATTGTTGAAAAATTACCTGAGAAAGACCGCCTTGAAATGTTCGATCAACTTGAAAAAGCTATGGGGAGTGTAGACCTTGCTATCGATATGGAAACTTCCATCTTGCGCCTGACCAACCCGGTTGGCCTGGAATTCAACGCACCCCATGCCGATATCCTGGTGAACCGGCTCAAGTCAGAGCTTCGGGAACAGCTCCGATCTCAGGAGTTGCTCGGGTTGATGTTTACTTACCGGTCTCTTTCGGATCGAGAACTTAAAAAGTACATTCAATTCATGGAATCCAGTTCCGGCCAATGGTTTGCCAAAGTGAACAATGAAGGCTATCTGGCCGGATTCGCCACGGTCAACCGGCAGGCTTTGAGAAAAATGGAGAAGATCCTGAAGGTGATGGAGTCCGGACACCAGAATATGCAAACCACCCGGGCGGTATTTGCTCCAGGTCTCCGTTATATGTTTTCTGAAAAACGGGATCCTTTCAAACCACTGGTGGCACCGGAACCTGAAGAAAAAGAGAAAAAAGGTCCTGCGGGACCGTCGACCGGCCAGCAGGCAGGTGGACCCGGGAAACCGGATGACGCGGCTATTAAAGTTATGGAAACCACCCTGGGTGGTCTCCCGGCGATTCCCTTTGAGTTGTACGAAAGAATCAAGGAAAGCAATCCCCGTCTGTATTCAGACCTGGAATACTATGGGGCCCTGTTTAAAAATAAAATCGGTTTAAGCGGGATGAAAGCATCCGAATTGAAAGAAGAAGTGGCTCAATATAATAAATTAATTGCCAAAGCCAAGGAAGAAATCGAACAGCTGGTTCAAACCCCCCTGCAGGCGGACTTGAATCAATTAACCTTGGCCGGGGTGATGTGGGATCAACAAGAAACCGTTGGGTTGATAGAAACATCGGACGCTAAGGGACATACCATTCGAGTGGGATCCTTTGTGGGTCCAGATTTCGGAGTGGTCCAGTCGATTGATGAAGAACGAGTGGTTATTCTGGAGCGGCTTCGAAAATATGACGGGAAAATTGTTACCCTAACCAAGTTTATAGAATTCTCCAAACCAGACGCAGAGGAGTGAGGACGTATCGTGAATACTAAAATTAAAAATCAATTCATGTTTGGTTTGATTGCCATAATCCTCGGAGCAGGCATGGTCCTGTCGCTCGCCCCGGGCGCCCAGGCAGATACTCCCCCTGTGAAAAAGGATATATTTGCCTCGGGTAACAAGGCGGTCGCCAGGAAAATGATCCAAATCAAGCCTGCCCGTGGCAACAAGGCGGAACGCATGCTGATGGCTCAAGCCGCGGAAGAAACCGCGCCTGCGGGACCTCTTTCCCAGATCGTCGACCTGCAGACAGCCAAGGAAGATGGTGAGATCTCCATTAAACTGCGCGCTTCCCAGGGTTTGGAATACACGGCATTTAAGTTGGTCGATCCCCTGCGCCTCGTCCTTGATTTTCCTAATATGGAGCAAGGCGGACTGACCGGAGTGATGGAAGTCAATCAGGGTGTCGTTAATACCATTAAGCCCTTATATTTTGAAGAGGCCAAAGTCCTGCGGCTTGAAATTGGACTCAATCAGGCTACCTCCTATGAAATTCTCCGGCCCAGTTCTTATGTCATGGATATCCGGTTGAAAGACACCGAATCGCCGACGCAAGAGGCTGAAGCCGCACCGCAGGAGCCCGCTGCCGAAGAATCCGTTGCCGTGGTCCAGGCAGAGCCGGTGAAACAAAAATCTGAATTGGTTGATACTGAGCCTCTGAGTGAGAGCGCCAAAGACGATTCCTGTTTTGAACTCTTGGGTGGCGTGAAAGACAGCCTGTCCATGGATTTCCAAAATGCCAACATCAAAAATATTTTCCGGATTATTTCTGAAGTCAGTGGGTTCAACCTGGTTCTTTCCCCGGATGTTTCCGGCACCTCGAATATCCGATTGATCGATGTTCCCTGGAATAAGGCTTTTGAATTGATTCTGGAAAATAATGCATTGGGCCGGTTGTGCGAAGGAAATGTCATCCGTATCGTTCCCAAGGCGACGCTTTTGGCCGCTCAGGTGGCCGAACCCCTGATCACAGAAATGATCCGTATCAATTACGCTGAAATCGCGGAAATGACCAAGAATCTTGGCGGCCTGAAAAGTCCCAGAGGGAACATCACTGCCGATATCAGGACCAATACCCTGATTCTTACCGACATTCCGGAAAAAGTGGAAGAGATGATTTCCGTAATCAAGACCCTGGATGTCAAAACACCGCAGGTCATGATCGAATCCAAAATTGTTGAAGTCACCCGCGACTACGCGCAGGAACTGGGTATCAAATGGGGCGCGTTTACTGAAAGATCCAGCGGCGGTGATAACTATTTCCCGGCCGTTATTAAAACGGGTGGATTTAATCCTTTGGCTCGTGCCACCAATTCTAGTGAAAGAATCACCCGCAGTCAGGACAGCCAGAATTTCAATCTTCCCGGGAAGCCATTGACACCGTCTTTCGTTCCGCTCGACCCTGGCTATATAGTCGATTTGGGAACTAAAGGCACTCCCACAGGAGCTATCGGGATTTTGCTGTCGACTCTCGATCAGGACCATGTGCTTGATATTCAACTGGAAGCTCTGGAAGCCCAGGGGAAATCACGTACCGTGGCCAATCCCAAGGTCACCACTCTGGATAATAAAGAAGCCAAAATTCAGAGCGGCGAACGGTTTCCGGTACAAACATCCTCGGCCAACGAAGGTATCAAGGTTCAGTATGTGGAAGCGAACCTGGAACTTAAAGTGACGCCGCATATTACGGCGGATGAAAACGTGTACATGAAGATCGCCGCAACACAGAACAACATCACCGGTGCGGCGGCCGGCGGCAATCCTATTATTGCCACCAAGGAAGCTCATACCGAAGTACTGGTGTTCAATGGCGCCACTACGGTATTGGGTGGTCTCTATATTAAACAGACTCGAGAAGACCGCGGATCCGTCCCCTTCTTTTCAGACATTCCGTTTATCGGCTATTTGTTCAAAAACCGGGCCGAGTCGGAAGACATTTCTGAACTGCTGATTTTCGTAACCCCGACTATTGTGCGGAGTGAAACGTCGTACGCCGACAAATGAAAACACTGAGGATCGATCTGGCCGACAGGAGTTATGACATCCTGATCGGCCGGAATCTTCTTTCGCGGCTGGGAGATCATCTGACCCACCTGAAACGCACCCGCCGCGCTGTAGTGGTCACAAATCCCGAGATCAACAGGCTTTACGGTAGTACCCTGTTTTCGGCCCTTAAGACTGCAGGTTTGGAAGTGCAATGTGTGGAAATCCCGGAAGGGGAGTCCCACAAAACACTGCAGGATGCTCAAACCGTATACGATTACCTGATCCAAAACCAATACGACCGCAACACCCTGCTGGTGGCTCTGGGAGGAGGAGTTATCGGCGATCTGACCGGGTTTGTTGCGGCGACTTTCCTGAGAGGGGTACCTTATATTCAGGTTCCCACCACACTGCTGTCGCAAGTGGACAGCAGTGTGGGCGGGAAAACCGCCGTCAACCATCCGCAAGGCAAAAACCTGATCGGAGCCTTTTACCAGCCCCGTCTCGTTGCGATTGATCTCGATACCTTAAGCTCACTCCCGCCTGAAGAATTCCGCGCGGGTATGGCCGAGATCATTAAGTACGGTGTGATCGAAGATCCCAGGCTCTTTACCTTCCTTGAGCAGAATTCCGAAAAAATTCTGGGGCAGGATACCGAATGCCTGGCAACCATTATCGAAACGTCCTGCGCCATTAAAGCGAAAGTGGTGGAACGCGACGAGCGGGAAAGCAGTTACCGCATGGTGCTCAATTTCGGCCACACCATAGGCCACGCCATTGAAGCGTTGACTCATTATGCGCAATTCAAACATGGCGAAGCAGTGGCCATCGGCATGGTCTACGCCGCCAAACTCTCCTGTCAGCTGAGCATGTGTTCAAACGAAGTGGTGCAGAAAATTGAGGCTCTGGTCGAACGATTCGGCCTGCCCACCCGTCTGCCCGATTTCCCGGTCGAAGAATACATTGAGTCCATGTACCGCGATAAAAAAGCGCATGATAAGAACATTAGGTTCATTCTCGTCAAAGACCTCGGAACGGTGGAAATTGTTGACCGGGTGTCTGAAGACGATTTGAAAAAAGTACTCACCTTTTAAGACTGCGCGGATTTTATTCCGCTTTTTCCTTAGCTTGACTTCCCCCCGCCATTTGCTATATTCGATTGAGAAGTAACTTCCCGTTTGAGCATTCCCGTCTCAATCTCAGGGTTAGCACCTGAACTCCCGGAGGTGTCCCATGTCAAAACTGTTCAAAAATTATATCAACGGTAAATGGAAAGCGTCATCCAGCGGAAAGACGTTTGACAACGTAAATCCCGCAAATCATAACGAAGTCCTCGGACGGTTCCAGAAATCAAATAAGAAAGACGTCGAGGAAGCCATCGCCGCCGCGGAAGAAGCGCTCCCGAAATGGCGCGCCACCCCTGCTCCCAAGCGAGGGGAAATTCTGTTCAGGGTTGCTGAAATGCTCCTACAGAATAAAGAAGCGCTGGCGCAGGACATGACCCGCGAAATGGGCAAAATTATCGGTGAAACCCGCGGCGATGTGCAGGAAGCGATAGACCTCACCTATTACACCGCCGGGGAGGGCCGCCGCCTGCTGGGCGAAACGGTTCCTTCCGAACTCAAAAACAAATTCTGCATGTCCGTGCGCATGCCGGTCGGCATTGTTTCCGCCATCACCCCTTGGAATTTTCCCATCGCCATACCATCGTGGAAACTGGTCCCGGCGCTTATTTGCGGCAACACCGTAGTCATCAAACCCGCGACCGATACCCCGCTGTCGGTCCTCAACTTCATCAAGATTTTTGAAAAAGCCGGATTGCCGCCCGGAGTGCTGAACATGGTCACCGGCTCCGGCAGTGACGTCGGAACGCCGATGACCGAACACTCGAAAGTCAATTTGGTTTCATTCACCGGTTCAACAGATACCGGAGCAGTGATCGCCTCCTCCTGCGCGAGCCGGATGAAGCAATATTCGCTGGAGATGGGCGGCAAAAATGCAATTATAGTGATGGACGATGCCGATCTCGATCTGGCGGTGGAGGGCGTCATCTTCGGAGCGTTCGGCACCACCGGCCAACGCTGTACCGCGTGTAGCCGCGTCATCGCCCACAAAAAGATTGTGAAGAAATTTACCGACCTGCTTCTTGCGCGCACAAAAGCCCTGAAGCTGGGCGACGGGCTCAAACCCAAAACCGACGTCGGTCCGCTCATCAATGAGAGCCAGCGCACCAAGGTACACAACTATGTGCAGATCGGCAAAAACGAAGGCGCCAAACTGCTCACCGGCGGCAACCACGCCACCGGCAAGGATTGTAAAAACGGTTCGTTTTACCAGCCGACTATTTTCGCAGACGTGGCTCCCAAAATGCGCATCGCGCAGGAAGAGATTTTCGGACCCGTGGTCGGCATCATCCCGTGTAACAGTTTTGAACAGGCGGTGGAAATCGTTAATGATTCCAAATTCGGCCTGTCGTCCGCAATTTACACGCGCGACGTCAACCGGGCGTTCAAGGCTATTGAAACGCTGGATACCGGAATCACGTACATCAACGCGTCGACGATCGGCGCGGAAATTCAACTGCCATTCGGCGGCACCAAGGGCACCGGGAATGGTCACCGTGAGGCGGGCACTGCGGCACTCGAAATTTTTTCGGAATGGAAGTCGGTCTACGTCGATTACAGCGGCAAACTGCAAAAAGCCCAGATCGATAATTAAAAGTTGAAACAAAAATTATTATCACTGATACTTACCGTAGCCTTTGGATGTACCCATCTGCGCGGACCGCTGGCGTGACTGAGGGTTACCTCTGAAGAAATCTGCCTCATAGAATTATTAATAGATCGAAGATTGCATGGATAACTCCCAGGATAAAAGACATTTTCCGCGGGCGGATATCTGCCTGAAAATCGAAGTCGATACCGGCTCCGGTCGCATTTACGGAGAGATTCAAAATATAACGGTCGAGGGAATTGCCTTCACGCTGGATCGTGAACTGGCGGTTGGATCCCGGGTGGGCGTGGAAATCTCCTCAAGAGATAAGGAAATCCACGCTACGTCACTCCAGGCCGAAATTCTTCGATGTGAACCCGGAACGGGTGGAGCAGCTCCTCTTTATAAAATTTCAGCGAAGCTGATTAATGCCAACGATGAATTTCTGATGGATGCCCTGGCTATGGTCCACGGCCCACGGACCGGAAATTCCTGAATCCAAATTATATTTTAATGGAAGATGCTACTCTTTTTGAAGCGTTAGGGGGTCGTCCAGTATTGGAGCGGGTCCACAAGTTGTTTTATGACAGGCTTTATGAACACCCCTGGCTCAAGCATTTTTTCCTGGATGTTGACCAGGAAACCATCGAGAGACAGCAAACCGATTTTATGGTGTCCAATATGGGTGGAGGTAAAATCTACAGCGGAAAATTTCCGAAGCCCGCCCATATGCACATGTATATTACGGACGAGCTGTTTGATTTACGTAACAAGATTCTGGGCGAATGTATATTAGAGTGCGGTGTTTCTCAGGAACTTGCTGAACGCTGGCTGCGCATTGATAATGCGTTCAAGCATTCGTTGGTGAAAAAGGATACCGGCGAATGTGAAAAGCGATTCTTTACAGATGATTTAAAAATATTCCATAAACCCAGCGGTTTTTGATATTTGGAAAGGCTGAACCCATTTTTCAATTTTCCGTACTTGCCAGCGGCAGTAAGGGCAACGCCGTCTATATCGAAAGCGGCCAGGCGCGCATCCTGATCGACATCGGCATCGGCCCGCGCGTCCTCCAAAAACGCCTGGAGCATATCCGGCGCGAACCGCGGGATATCTCCGCCCTGTTTCTCACGCACGAACACTCCGACCACATCAGCGGCGCCGGAGCCCTCACCAAAAAACACAGCACGCCGGTTTACGGCACCCGCGGAACTCGCGATGCCATGCGGCGGCATGTCAGTCCCGATGTTGATTGGCGGACCATCCAGCAGGAGGATGAAGCGGTTGTCGGGGATTTAACAGTCGAGTCGTTCGCCACACCGCACGATGCGGCGGAATCGGTTGCCTACACGGTGCGGTGTGGATCGCAAAAACTGGGGCACATTACCGACCTGGGCAAGATTACCCCGCGGGTGATCGAGAAGTTGCAGTCCTGCGACGTTCTTCTAGTGGAATCGAACCACGACGAGCGCATGCTGGAGAACGGGAATTATCCCTGGCCGCTCAAGCAGAGGATCCAGAGTGATGTCGGTCATCTGTCCAACGAAGCCTGCGCCGATCTGCTGGCGCGGGTGAAGCACGATGGACTCAAAACCGTAGTGCTGATGCACCTGAGCGAATCCAATAATCATCCCGAGATTGCAATGGACTCCGCCCGCCGCGTTCTGGGCGATCACCCCGCGACCCTCTTCCCCGCCCGCCAGAAACATCCTTCCGTTCTCATTCCTGTGGGATAAACTTTTTAGTCCAATATGAATGAACTTCAAGAAAAGATTTTAGGCAGTTGGACGGGCATGGCCATTGGCGATGCACTGGGCCAGTCGGTGAAGGGCCTCAAGCCGGAAACGGTGAAGCAATATTTCAAGCAGGTCGACCGCTATCACGATGTGCGACCGTTCATCGGTAAGGGCATCAAGCAGTACCGCATGGCCGGGCTGTACGGAGTGCAGACGCAACGCGCGCTGGCGGTGTGTGACTCTCTGTTGAAAACCAAAAAGCCGGACGGCGAAGATCTGTCCGATCTGCTGGTACGGTTGAGCGCCCACGGACCGGAAAATTATTTCGGCGTGTTTCGCCGACCGGAAGGATGTTTTTATAAATGCGTGCAGGACCTTCCCAACCGGTCGGAGCCATTGCATGCGGATCAGGCATCGGCCTACGCCTGTTACTTTTCGATGGCGGTGCCGTTGGCTTTGTATCAGCAGAGGCCGTCGAAGACATTGATGCAGTATTGTATCGAAGCGGCTCTGCTGTTGAGCCGTCACCCGTGGGAAGTGGCCGGTGCGGCGGTGACAGGATGGATCACCACACGCCTGCTCAACGAAGAGGGATTGCCGGAGGGTGAAACTCTTTTGCATGAGGCGGCGGAATTTTGTCAAACAGCGGAAGCGTGGTATCGCGACACCTATCCGGATCGCTTTATCCTGCAGGAAAAAAATCCGGAAGCAATGAGCCGGACCTTGAGCGGTCTGGCGGATCAATATTCCCTAGGCGGGCCGGAGAGTTTACCGGACTGGATTGGTGAAAATGCCTCCTCTTATATAGGAACGAAAATCATGCACGCCACGCAGGGCCATGCGCTGACCATTCTGCCGCTGGCGCTGGTGCGGCTGTTGACGCCGGGTCAGGATTTTGCGGCCGCGTTGACCGGGGCGTTGAATCTGGGGCGCGAGGCGGACAAGCTCGGCGCTCTGGTGGGGGCATGGGCAGGGGCCGTGTATGGATTCTCCGCTATTCCCGGAGATTGGCAGTCGGGGCTGGTTAATGGGAAAGAGATCAAATTGCGTGGCGAGGCCCTGGCCAAACGCAAAAAGGGGGCGGTGGGGAAGGATCTGCTGGAGATGGAGTTGGGCCTGACCCAGAAAGAGGCCGAGGAACGCCGCAAATACCTGCCCAAGGAACCCACCAAATCGGCGAAAAAGGGCGCGGTGGTGGAGGATTTATGGCTGGACGAGGAGGCCGAGGACACCCTGACGCAATTGAAGGAGGATCCCCGGCGCTGGCGTGAGTTTGAGCGCGATAAAACCCGCAAAAAGCGGGACCGGAGACGCCTCCTGCCAGGAGAGGGAGACGACTAGCAGTTTCAGGCTATCGTGATTCGTTGGGCGCAATTCACAGTGATAATTTAACTGCGGGGTTTGCCGCCTCCTGCCCGGAGGGGGAGATGGCTAGCAGTTTCAGGCTATCGTGATTCGTTGGGCGCAATTCACAGTGATAATTTAACTGCGGGGTTTGCCGCCTCCTGCCCGGAGGGGGAGATGGCTAGCAGTTTCAGGCTATCGTGATTCGTTGGGC
>JAOUPX010000128.1 GCA_029879645.1 Nitrospinota bacterium | reverse complement strand
TCATTTCCGAGGCGGCACTGGCGATTCGGCTGAAGGCCACCGCGCACGATTTGGCGGAAACGGTGCATCCTCATCCGACATTGTCTGAAACCCTCATGGAAGCGGCGGAAGTGTATCTCGGACGCTCAACGCATCAATATAAAAAGCCGCGCTGATTGGGAAACCTTCACACATCAATAATGTCATCGTCGTCGAATTTCCGGGGGGTTTGGGATTTCCGGAACGGCGGATGCTGAGGGAAGGGGTCGTGGAGTGGACGCGGTGGCTGTCGACTGCCTCGAAACAAATTTGCGACCAGGGTAATCACCCCACCCACCAGCGCGATCACCAGAAAAGTAAGGCCGAAGAGAACCAGCAGGGTAATTCCCAGTGCAATTGCCAGAAATAACCCGATTTTAGTCCTCAGGGGCAGGTCTTTGAAGTTTTGGGCGGTGAAAACAAACATTTCAGTTCAATGTCTCCTTGGGTTTATAATACACCCTTCAGTTCAATAAAGGAAAGTCATGGATAAGGATATTTTTATCATCGAATGCCCGGAGTGCGGGGTTAAAAATCGGATCAAAGCTTATTCGCCGGACCGCATTCCAGTATGCGCCAAATGCAGGGCGCGATTGGTGGATGAGGATAAAAACGAGGCTCACTCCCGCTACACTGAAAATCTGAAAAACTTTTACAATCTGCCCGATATAAATGCCCGGAATCCGGAGTGAATCGCTTCCGGTTTTGGACCATGGATATAACTTATAAACGATCACCTTTTTAAATCAGGAAGAAATTATGGATTCAGCAGTGCAATTGATTGAACGGATATTAAAGGAAAAACTGGAAGCATCGTATGTGGAGATAATCGACGACAGTCATCAGCATCGGGGTCACAAAGCCGCTGGTGGGGGAGGGCATTATTCGGTTATTGTGGTTTCATCTAAATTCGAGAATGTAAATCTCATCGACCAGCGACGTCTGGTGTACAGCGCGCTGGACGAGCAAATCAACGGCAAGCCGAAAGTAATTCACGCCCTGCAGATCAAAACCCTGACGCCGGAACAATGGACCGAGCAAACCGGTCAATCCGCCTGAGCTGGATTATTCCCGGTAGATTTCCAGCTCTTCGCAGTTTTTGAGGTTGGGCGATTCCGTCAGCGCTTTGATTCCTGCCGGGGAAAATTGATTTTTATATAAGTCCAGCTTGATGAGTTTCTTACTGTGCGGCGAATCCGCAAAGGCCCGTGCTCCCTCGTCGCCGATCACATTGCCGAAAAGGGATAACTGTGTGACCTTGGGCAGGTTTGGCGAATTGGCCAAGGCTATCGCACCCTCATCACCGATTTCATTGTGATTCAGAATCAGGTTTTCCAGGTTTGTCAGATAAGGGCATTCCGCAAGCGCCTCTATCCCTTCATCCCCCGTCTGGTTTCCTGAATAGGTCAAGACCTTAACGTTTTTTAAAACGTCCCCCTTGGTAAACAACTCCATAGTTCCACGCAGTCCAATATATTTTTCGCGAAGACTCAGCACCGTGCCGTCGTCGCTCAGGTTTTCCTTGATGAGATCGTCAATACGGCTCATTACAGACTCCTTACAGTAATGCTGGTTTAATTAAGGGGCTATCATATCAATTTCCCAGCCCCCGGAAAATAAAAAACCGGTACGGGAGACCCGTACCGGTTTATTAATTTGAATTAGATGGTAAATACTATAAAAGCGGATCCAGGAATAACCCATCTTTTTTCCACCCTTCGATTTCTTCTTTGGTGGGGATGGGCGGTACCGGCTTTTTGGCAGTACGCTTGTCGAGAGGATCGTGAAACGTTCGGGAATATGCCTCCGCTTTCCATAAGTACAGATGCGGAAAAATCGTACCCCAGGGAGCCATAGGGGTTTCGTCCACCCCGCGGGTAACCCGTTTGTAATACAAAGCATCAGGAAAATCCTTGAGGGTTACATCCATATGGTCCGGCATTTTTTTGGTATCCGGGTTGTTTGGATTGCGGAAATCGAACGCTCCGGTCATCATGGGAATGCCGTCAGCTCCATGGCAGACTGCGCAGTTGAGACCTTCCGTTTCAGGTTCTTTACCTTCAAAGACCAACTTTCCTTCCTCTACAATCTGTTTGTCATCCCACCAGGTCCATTGATCCGGAAATTTCCCCTCTACCGGAATATGAGTCGGATCGCGCAGGGTTCTGAGATAAGCAACCAGCGCGTTCAATTCGTTTTCGTTCAGGTCTTCTCCGTAATAATCCGGCATGGCTAGTTTGGATTTAGGGTCGTCGAAACCTGGTGATTGCTTTTTGCGGGGATCGACAATTTGCTCTTTAATGTAATCCCACGAGTAAAGACCGATTTGCTTGGTGCCCAGATTAGGCCCTCGGTCGGAATTGCCCTCCCAGAACACACGGTGGCAATTGAAGCATTTATTGGATTCAAACACCTGCCTTCCAGCTTCAATTGATTCTTTACTGGTATATTCTGAAAAGTTATCGACGACGGGTGGAGGAACATCATATTTGGGGTCAAATTGAGGCAGCTGTGCAGTCAGCGTGATAAATAATATAGTGGGAAACGCATAGGCTCCAATTATTCGAAAGGTCGATTGAGAGGACCGAGTCTCTGGCTTCAGGGAGGGCATATCCAGCAGAAGAAACAGGAGTAGACCCACAAAAGCGAAGGAAACGAACTCGATCTGCCACCAGACGGGGAACCCCAGCGCTCCTGTTCCAAGCCAGAGGATCTCAGATACAATCAAGAAAACGGGTAATTTGAATCTCAAGTTTTGTTTTAAGGTCTTACTATTGGTTTCCATGATGGTCCTCCTTATTTAAGGGAGAAGGCATATTTTTACAGCTTTATATGCCTAAACAGGGATTATATCACCGAATATGGAGGAACTTGGTAAAGTTGGGTTTAAAATGGAGGTATAAGTGGGGTATAAATAAAAACCCGAACCTGCCTGGAATTCAGGCAAATTCGGGTAAGTATTTGAATAATTTAAATTAAGATATTTAAAGCAAAGGATCCAGGAATAACCCATCTTTTTTCCACCCTTCGATTTCTTCTTTGGTGGGGATGGGCGGTACCGGCTTTTTGGCAGTACGCTTGTCGAGAGGATCGTGAAACGTTCGGGAATATGCCTCCGCTTTCCATAAGTACAGATGCGGAAAAATCGTACCCCAGGGAGCCATAGGGGTTTCGTCCACCCCGCGGGTAACCCGTTTGTAATACAAAGCATCAGGAAAATCCTTGAGGGTTACATCCATATGGTCCGGCATTTTTTTGGTATCCGGGTTGTTTGGATTGCGGAAATCGAACGCTCCGGTCATCATGGGAATGCCGTCAGCTCCATGGCAGACTGCGCAGTTGAGACCTTCCGTTTCAGGTTCTTTACCTTCAAAGACCAACTTTCCTTCCTCTACAATCTGTTTGTCATCCCACCAGGTCCATTGATCCGGAAATTTCCCCTCTACCGGAATATGAGTCGGATCGCGCATAGTCTTGAGGTAGGAAACCAGTGAGAGGAGTTCTGCTTCGTTCAAATCCTCACCGTAATAGGTGGGCATTGCTTTTACCGACTTTGGATCTTCAAAACCCGGAGACTGCTTCTTGCGTGGGTCAACGATCTGCTCCTTGATATAATCTGCCGAATAGAGCCCTATCTGCTTGGTTCCCAGATTGGGACCACGATCTGAGTTACCCTCCCAGAATACCTTATGGCAGTTGAAGCATTTATTGCTCTCAAAAATTTCGCGTCCTGCGGCAATAGCCTCTGGTCCCGCTACAAAAGTTGTGACCGGCTTTTTATTCAGTTTGGCCAGCTCATGTTCCGGATTAAATTGGGGCAATTGCGCGGTAATGGTTATAAAAAGGGCCGAGGGCAGGGCATAGGTGCCTATCAAACGGATGATTGAGTCGCCGGGTCCCCGTTCTACCTTCATGGACTTCAGATCGAGAATAATAAAAAAGATCATGCCGATGACGGAGAACGAAACAAACTCTATCTGCCACCAGTATGGGAAGCCGAAATGGCCGGCTCCAAACCATAAAATGACCGCGATTGTTGCGACCAAGGGAACCTTGGTCATAATGTTCTTTAAAAAGCTCTTCTCCTTTGGGAGGCGGTGCTGTTTGGTCAAGAGGATGCCGTAGATCAGAGTCAGGCCGGCCATGGCTCCTGCCATGATGGGCGGGGACATACTGAAAAATTTGCCGACCCCGTATCCAAAGGCGCCGACAGCCGCACAGATGATCAATATTTTAGGTAAGTTCTTCATATGAGATAGGTCAGCGGTTTCAAATGTTATTCAGCCATTTGAGGGGCCGCCGCAGGGGCGTCCTCGGTTTTGGTTTTCTTGGTTTTTGGATATTTGATCCCCAGCCATATAATTGCGGTCATAATAATAAAAAAGGTCCAAACGACACCGGTCACGAAAACACCCGATTCCGCCAGGGTCGGCGCATATTTTTCCGGGGTGACATCTTTGAATACTTTATAGATATGCCAATTCATCCGGGACAATTCGCGGATCGTTCCCATCCAGCTCATCAGCCAGATATCCGTGAATCCCATGAAAATCAATATGTAGGGGCCCAGGGGATTGATTTTTCCCCATCCGATTTTCCCGGTCCGTGTCGAGATCGTGTAGAAAATATAGTTGATAAGCGTCACGGTAACCAGGGCAAAGGCCGCGGTGTTTTTGGAAATCATTAGAGCGAGAAATGCCAGGTTGTCTGGCAGAACCATATCGGGGTTCATTCCCGGTTCCGGCATCATGGTGGCAAAGAAACGCCGCGGGGTGAACCAGATGGTGGCCGCGATGACAATCAGGATAAATCCCAGCTTCATCGCCGGGAAAAACCGGTGGGCGTTTTCGATCCGTTTCATGCTCACCCACATATAAATATTACTGGCTGTGAACATGGTGCCGATCAACAATCCCTGCACCAGCATGAACATCGATTCGCGATCGGACATGATGTACATTCCGATGGTTGCGTCGTACTGATAAATTTCACGGACGAAGATGTAACCCATGGCCGGCAGGGGAATCATGAACAGCACGCCGATAAAGTTCCCCATATAACCAACCCAGTCGTAATATTCTTTTTCCTTGGGATCTTTGGACCAGAGATACATGTAAGCAGAAATAACACCTACCATGAATCCGCCGAAAGTGCCGTTTCCTACAAGACGGTGATAATTGAGCGGCATCCATGTCATGGTCGCGATGCGGTCCCATTCGGTCATGGTGGTGAACAGCGCGTCATAGGGCTTGGGCGGTGTCTGCATGAAAGTCGCCGGGCCATCCAGCGCACAGAGCAGGGACAGACCCAGGATATTAAGTATGACTCCGAGAACGATGTGCCGTCCTTTTTTATTGGTTTTGTTTAACGGATCCCAAGAGTAGACGTATATATAGAGGACAATGGTTTCAAGGATAAATAGTGTGGGATATCCAATCATAAATAGGATGGGATAGGCCGTGACAAGATAGGAAATAAAATCCTTATAGGCCACCATCATGATGAACAGGAACAGGCCGCCTGTTAGTGCGGTGAAGCTGTAACAGAAACCGATGACCTTGGTGATCTCATGCGCCAGTCGTTCAAACTTGTAATCCGCTTCGGCAAACATGATGGCAGTGGACAGAAATCCACCCACAGCACCATTAAGGACCGCAAGAGCGATTGCTTGAACGGTAGTGTGATCCGTCGGAACCAAAAGATAGGCAAAAAAGGCGCCAACCACACCGCCTACAATGCATGAGATTTTCGTATTCATGCAGAGATGAAAGTAATTCAGGAAACTTACGATCAGCGCCGCAAATGCACAGGCCCACATTCCATATAGAACACCATGGTGAATATTGACGATGATTTCACCAATAATTCCGATGATGACTCCGGTGAGCACGCCCATAAATACGTTGGCGAGGATGATCGCTTTACGGACCCCCTGCGTCCGTCGGGCACCCATCACTTCCATAATAACAACGAACATGGGGCAACCCAGAATGAACGAGGCAAACAGGATATGCAGTTGAGCGGCTCCCCATGTAGCTTTCCGGTTACCCAGGCCAGGGAACGTATAACCGCCCCCATCTTTGAGTTCTTTGGTCGGCTTGATATCTTTAGCGGGGCCTATATCATAAAGGTAGGCATTTTCATCTTCCTCTGCCGCCGCTTCATCACCTTCGGCCGCTTCTCCGCCTGTTTCTTCTCCGCCGCCTTCTTCATCCCCACCCTCTTCCTCATCCTCTTCATCTTCGTCATCCTGGGCCAGAACGGATTGGGGTCCCATCAGGTTTTGGATAAATGAAGAAGTGGAGGCACCCGGAAGGGCTGGGCTCAGGTGAACCAGGCTGTACGCAAACAGCGCCAATAATACGAGCTTAAATGAAAAGGGTTTTTGCTCTGAGACGTTGCTTGAGGGCATCGCAGAGTTCCTGGGGTTAAAGGTCAGAGAATAAGTTACAGTGAAAATTTTTATTTTTTTTCTGGAAAAAAATTAGAGCAGTTCTCCAAAAAGGTTAGAGAAATATCATAGGGGTTTTTTAAAGTCAAGTGAATTATAAATACTGGAAATACATACGGTAACACCTGTTTAAACTTTCCGGTAATTTGCCATTGATTGGAATGAAAAAGGAGTGATTTTAAAAATCATTAGCAAGCAGCGATCCTCGGAATCAAGGGCAGGTCATTGCCTGCGCTGCCAGTTGGCCGCATGCGCCCAGAATATCCATTCCACGATTTTTGCGAATAAAGACTGAATATTTTTTCTGGATAAGATAATTTTGAAAGGTTTTAATGCGCTCTTCCGGCGGCGGTTGATAGGGTGAGCCCTCATAACCATTAAAGGGGATGAGGTTAATCTTGGCCGGTATCCCGTTTAATAATTTTCCCAGCCGCACCGCATCTTCATCGAAATCGTTGATTCCTTTTAGGAGCACATACTCAAATGTTATTCGTCTGGTTGGTTTTAGTGGGTATTCCTTAAGGCAATTCATGAGAGTTTTGATGGGATACTTTTTATTTATCGGCATAATCTGGTCCCGTGTCGAATCTTCCGTGGCATTGAGTGAGATGGCCAGGTTGACGTGAATGTTTTCCCGAGCAAACTGCCGGATTCGATCGACCAGTCCTGAGGTCGACAAGGTGACTTTTCGGTTAGGCAGGCGTATCCCTTGCGGTGACACCATCAGCCTCAACGCTTGGCAGACCTCATCGTAATTGTCCAGTGGTTCTCCCATTCCCATCATCACCACATTGGTAACCCGGTCTTCTTCCGGAAGATCGTCATTCACTGCCATATACTGACCGATAATTTCTGAGGCGCTCAGGTTTCCTTTCAAACCCAGAGTAGCGGTCAGGCAAAACGAGCAGGCCAGTCGACACCCTACCTGGCTGGAGATACACAGGGTATTGCGGGCTTTGTCGGGCATCCAGATGCTTTCAATTTGGGAACCGTTATCAAGTTCAAACAGATATTTAATGGAACCGTCCTTGGAATGGGTTTTGGCGGCTATCCGGGGCAAAGAGATGACAAAATGGTCCGCCAGGCGGGCTCTTAACTCTTTGGAAAGATTAGTCATTTGGTCG
>JAOUPX010000127.1 GCA_029879645.1 Nitrospinota bacterium | reverse complement strand
CGCAATGGCCAGACAACGCAATAGCAGGAGCAGGAGACGGTTGGGCCGGGATTTCCGGACGGATCGTTTCTGGACCTGCCGCAGGAGGTAGACTGCTGAAAACGGAAGACGGGTCTGCTGGCGCCGGGTGAGTAAATGGATCAGCACCGGGATCGTCAGACCTAATAATCCCAGCAAAAATACGGGAGATGTGAAACTGAAATTCATATCTTTCGCAAACTTTTCCGGCGGAGCAGGTAATACCTCAACGCCTGCTCCAGCGGGGTGGTGGTTTCCAGAAACAGATAATCGACGCCCAGGGTAGGGCAGTTCCTGGTATAAAACTCGATCTGGTCTTGAATCGCTTTCTGGTATTGCTGGCGAACGTCAAACGGGTCCAGTCCCAGGGGCGGGTCATCTTCCAGCGATTCGAAAATCAAGTCACCTTCAAACGGCAGAGTGACTTCATCCGGGTGGAGGACATGAAACAGAATGACCTCCATGCCACGGGATTTGAGCATTTTTAGTGTCTTAAATACATCTTCCTCACGCGTCAGGAGATCGGATACCAAAATCAGCATGCCCCGCCCCGGAAGTCGCTCGATCAAATCTCCTACCACCTGTTCCACCCGGGTAGTGCCTTTGTATTCCATTTCCTGCAGTTCATGCAGAATATTCTGGAAGTGGGAGGGTTTGGATCGCGGGGGAAGGTGCGACACTGTGACCTCGTTGAATAGGGTCAGGCCCACCGCGTCGAACTGTTTCAGGAGAAGATATCCCATGGCCGCTACCAGCGTGCGGGCGTAATCCCGCTTATCCATGCCGGGAGATTTCGGGTCCGGTGAGCGATAGGCCATTGATCCGCTGGCGTCGAGCAGGATGGTGCATTTCAGGTTGGTGGACTGTTCGAACTGTTTGACGTGGTATTTGTCGGTTTTACCCACCACTTTCCAGTCGATATGGCGAATATCATCACCGGGCGAATAGTCCTTATATTCCGCAAATTCAACGCTGGAGCCCTTGTGAGGGCTCCGGTGGTGGCCAGACAACAGACCTTCGACCAATTGGATGGCCCGTATGCTGAGCGTGGAAATTTCCGACAGGGTTTCCGGCCCATAACTGAATTTTTTATTTTCCGTCATAAGAATTCTTTCGGCCGGATAGTCCGGTCCTCAGGACATTATGTTGGTTTCCGTTCCTCACATCAAGCCAGGAGTGAGTCAGCGGGCAAGAGACGTAGATGGTTCTGGGTTTGGAGCAGGGGGCGGTTTTCTTTTGTTATATGCAGACGCCGGGTCATCTTAATTAACTATTTGATTTTAAACGGGTAAAAACAATGGTATCCAGCATTTTATTTTTCGTGTTACACTAAAACTTACCTATTATGGACTATTTAGAGGAATAAACAGTTTTCGATGAGCAAGCCATTTAACGACGAACCGGTTGAACAACTGATTCCCAAACTCCTTTCCAAAGATGGTAAATCCCTGGATTTGAGACTGAAATATATTGGGGATGAGGGTTTGAAAACTGTGGCTGGAACGGAAGCGCTCCGAGGACTGGAAGTGTTGAACCTGGAGCGAAACGATATCGGTCCGGAAGGTATGCGGGCTCTGGCGGAATCCACAGTCATTACCGGGCTGGTCGAGCTTCATTTGGAACGGAACGATCTTGGAGATGAGGGAACGCGCATCATTGCGGAATCCTCCAATTTCTCCAATTTGAAATATTTGAACTTGTGGAAAAATAAGGTGGGATCGGAAGGAGCCGCGGCTCTCTCCCAGTCATTGTATCTGTCCAACCTGGTAAGACTGGATATGGCGCAAAACACGATTGGTGATGACGGAGCTCGCGCTTTGGCGGAGTCGCTGACTCTTACGGACCTTAAATATTTGGATGTATTTGGAAACGGCATCAGTCCGGAAAGTCAGGAATTATTGAAGAGTTCGGAAGGATTGGGCAAAGTCCAGGATATGATCCTGGCTTGATCCCGGATTAATTACTTTCAGGAGGAGGTTATCTTGTTTACGCTACGGAGTAAAAACACGGCATCTGCAATGATCTTTTTATCGGTTTTTATATTTACACTTACCTCAAATGTTATTTTTGATCCCCCGGTCGCTATGGCGGAAGATCTTTCTCAGCGGGATGCGGCGGGTGAAACCGCCGAAGAGTCGAAACTGGCTAAGGACAAACTTTCCGGAGCCGCCAAGGGAGCGGGAGGATTTTTCAGTGGAATCGTGAACTGGATCAAAGGAATCACCGATTCGGTCAACAAAATGTGGGGTATGGAAAATGGCAGTGGTGTGGCCTCGGTGGTGAATGGAATCTTTTATCTTATCATCGGCGTGGTGGTGCTGTTTGTGGGGAAAATGATCATCAATATATTCAAAGATGCCGTTGGCGGGAAAGTGGATGAAAGGTATCAAAAGCCTTCTTTTCGCAAAAAATAAATTTCCACCGCAGAAGATGAAATGAAGAGAGGGTGAACTGCTTACTTCCAACCGGAATCGGACAGTTGTATAAACGGTTCCTGATGAGTATCGAGGAACATTTGCACCTGTTCGAGCGCCGCCCGGTAGTTTTTCCGGGCGAATGCTTCGGCGCCAGGTCCCCGATACCTTTGTGCGAAAACAGATAGCCTCTGCGCCGTTCGTATTTCATAATTTCTCTGAAGATAATCTATTTCCTCCGGCGACAGTTCCTTCGCGGGAGGAAAACTTCCCATCCGGAACCTCAGTAGATTCAAAAAGGCTTCGTCCGTCTCCCGCTTCAAGGGAGGGACCAGCGTCGCCGGGGAATGCTCCAGCAGGGGACGGTCGTCGGTGATTATCGGAGCGTGATCCATCAGTGGACCCAGTGCTTTTCCGTCAGATAAATAAAAATCCATAAAATCCAGAAAACTGAAAATGCCGATTTGCTCGCCCATTTCCCGGACTTCCTTGTGTTGCATGGCTTCGGCGAACCGGGCGTGGTCCAGCGTCTGCGGTTCTTCCGATCCCACCAGCAGAACAATGCGCGTCAGGTAACTGTTCCATACACTGATATGGGGAAACACAGACTGAAAGGTTTTCACGATGGCGCGCGCATCTTCCGGACCTACCAGATGCAGGGGGAGCCACTGCATCATCAGACCTCCAGGCTTCAACCGTTTTCGGGAATGCTCGTAAAATTCTCTGGAATACAGATTATTGACCCCCGCCTGCACCGGCGACATGGGTTCCAGCGTGATCACGTCATAGGTTTGATCCGTCCAGCGGATGAACCCGCGCGCATCCTGAAACGTCAGGTGTACATTATTCCTGCCAAGCACGTCGTGGTTCCAGCGGGAAAACCAGTGAGCCATTGAGGTTACGTTGCGGTCGATTTCCACCCCGTCCACCGTCACCCCCGGAAACCGCGCCACGGTGCCCAGGGTGTTGCCGGTGCCGAAGCACATCACCAGTGCCCGTTTGGGATCGGGATGCAGGATCATTGGGACAAATCCCATCGCCTGCATGTAAGCGCTTCCACCCAGTGAATCGGATGCGGTCGCAGTGCTGAACCCGTCGACATATAATGTGCGCGCGCCCGATGGCCGTTCTTCCACCACGCTCAGGGTCGAAAAGTTTCCCTCTTTGTAATCGAGCTGTTTTATATTTTCGGGGGAGGTGTTTATTTCTATACGCGCCAGGCTGCTCCCGCCCAATTGCTGATCCGCCATCGACGGCGTAAATGCGGCGTAACTGCCGAAAACAATCACACAGCCAGAAACCATTGCCATCGACCACTGTCTGGTCCGGTTACCCAGATGCCAGGCCAGCCCTGCCAGGCTCAGAACAATCAAAATCGCATATAAAAGAAACAGCGATTTCTGAATCCCCCATACCGGCACCAGCAGAAAGGGTGTGATCAGGGTCCCCAGAATGCCACCCACCGTATTGACCGCATAACTGTTGCCCAGCGTACCGGTCACACTGCCGAATAAGTTGAAATGAATATGATTGGCCAGCGGATAAACCAGGCCGAACCCCAGAGTCGGTAGAAACATGAACCCGAAAGCCGCCAGCGACCTTATCATCAGGGTGCGACCAGGGGTGTTGTCGACCGAATAAAATAACTGGTCGATTTTCAGCGTCCACTCCGTGAGGTGATCGAACGCCAGAAACATCAGCATGCAGAGCAGGCCTATACCCAATTCCACAGCGAGAAATTTGATGACCCAACGGGAACGCCCCAGCAGTTTTTCCGCGACCAGGCTTCCCAGCGCAATGCCGAACAGGAAGGTTGCAAGGATGATGGCGAAGGAATACAGCGAACTGCCCAAAGGGAACACCAGCACACGTGTCCATAAAATCTCACTCGCCAGCGCCACCAGTCCGGAAAAACCGAACACAATCAGCAAAAGCAGGCCCAGCCCGCGTGATGGAACCTCTTCCTCTTCGACAACCGCTTCCGGTTGTTGTCGAGCGTCTGCTTCTCCGGCTTTCCAGAACCAGCATAGAAAAAATACCAGGCCGTTCAGCAGAACCGCGCTGACGTTGGTTCCCTGAATTCCCAGAAACTGTGTGCCGAAAAACTGAGTATACAAAACCCCCGCCACCGCGCCGAAGGTGTTCAGTGCGTATAAGAACGACAGGTTCGAAAATATTTGTGAGCTTTGGGAACCGATGGACCAGCTTCCGATCACCGGCAAGGTCGCGCCCATCAGGAACGTGGCGGGAAGCATCAGCAAAGCGCTGAGTAAGAATTCGAGGAAATGTCGGGATGTGCTCGATCCTGCCGCCGTATCGATCAGGTGGGGATAAACCGCCGACAGTCCTCCCAGCAATAGCGGGAAGAGCAGGGCATACAGACCGATCCCGGCTTCCAGCATTCCATACAGCCGGACGAGGTTTGTCCCAGCCCGGTCGGGTTTTTGCAGAAATTTTGAAATACCCCATGCGCCCAGCGCCAGTCCCGCCATGAAGGCGCATAAAACCGCGCTGATGGCGTACAGGGTTCCGCCGAACACCAGCCGCAACTGCTTGATCCAGATCAGCTCGTAGGTCAGACTGGTCAGCCCGGAGAGAAACAGGCAAAAATACGGAATAAATTTGGAGGATAAGGGACGGGCGAAAGGCATCAGAAAGCGTCGGCAAAAGGTTTCCGGGATTGTCACACAAGCCGCGGAGGGAGTCAACTTGCCCCGTTGCAACCGGAGTTAATCGGTGGTAGCCTTGGGGAACTCAAAAGTTCAGAGTTTCTTAAAAGCAGGGAACGGGGCGATTCTGCAACAAGTTTAGGCTATGAAATCGATTCAAAGAGTGATATGTTTTCTGCTTTTATTTTCAGGGTCTGTGGGCTTTTCACCGGCGTTTGCCGAGCCGGATTTGGGGCAAAAGCTGTTCAAGGAAAAGAATTGTGCCCTGTGTCATAACATCCACAATCCCGGGACGGTATTTGCGCCCATGTGCCCCGGATTGCAGGGCGTGCGGAACCGGCACAGCAAAGACTGGATCCGCAAATGGCTGAAAAACCCCGCCCGGGTCTGGGCCACGAATGACGCGGATGTGCAGGATATCAACGCCCGCTATTTCCGCTATCGGGGAAGCAAACCCAAACAGCGGGAAAGTTTTATGGCTACCATCATCGGCAAGAAAGTTGTCCTGACAGATGATGAGATCGAAGCCTTGATCGATTATTTGTGGAAATTGTAAGGAATCATCATCGGCGGCACGGTCCGCTGTTCCTGTTTATAGATTGGAGCGATTGGCATGTTTAAACATTCAGGTTGGATTTTTGGAATTGTTTTCGTTTTGGGTTTAATTTCGGGGGCACCCGTCAGCGCGGCTGAACCTGCGGGCGGCAATGACCTCACCGAGGATATGAATATTCCCCAGGTGGTGGCCAAAGTGAACGGCACCGAACTTCGTTCGGATTATATCCGCTTCCGGCTGAACCTCGATATGCGCCGCATCGGCCAGAACCTGAATGCCCAGCAGAAAGCGAAACTGGCAGGAGCCATCATCGAAAAGGAAATCGTGCGGGAGCTTATGTACCAGGAAGGTCAGGCCAAGGGAAGCGGTGTGTCTCCGGAAACAGTTGAAAAGGAGCTGGAAGAATTTAAAAAATCCTACGGGTCGGAAGAAGAATTCCAACAGGCCCTGAAGCTTCGCGGGATTGACGAGGGTGAATTGAAAAAGGGCATCGAGGTTGACCTTATCGCCAAAAACCTGCTCGACGACCGGGTCAAGGGCAAAGTGGAAATTACCGATACCCAGGTTAAAAAGTTTTACGAAGACAAGAAAGAAAGTTTCAAACGGCCCGAAGCCTTCCGGGCCCGCCATATTTTTGTCGCCTATGTTCCTTTTGAAGTCGTCCAGAGCACCCCGCCGGAGGAAATGAAGGAAAAGGCCGGGGAATACCGAGCGGTCGCCAAAAAGAAAATCGACGAGGTTTATGAAAAAATCAAGTCCGGCGGCGACTTTGAAGCTCTGGCTAAAGAGTATTCCGAAGACAAGGGAAGCGCAGATAAAGGCGGCGATCTCGATTTCATGTACAAGGGCGTGTTCGATCCCATGTTCGACAAAACCGTGGCCGAATTAAAAGTCGGAGAGACCAGCGGAATCGTCGAAACCGAATTCGGCTATCATGTCATCCAGCTCATGGAGACCAAGCCGTCGGAATACGCGCCTTTCAAGGATGTGGAGCAATCCATTCAAAAACATCTGTTTATGACAGAAGCCCAGAAGCTGGTCGGACGCTATATCGAGGCCCTCCGCAAAAAGGCCGATATTATCGTCTATTACCGCGGGCAGTAGTTCTCCTTTCGCTTCCTTGTGATACAATAACTTCTTCCGAAAAAAGTCCGGCCGGACCCAGGTCCGCGCCGGTCATTGGAACCTAACCTACGAATAACTTTTTCATATAGTAAGGAGCAGTATTTATGGCCACCTATACCAAGGAAGCAGACGTCGAAACCACACAGGAAGACGATCCGAAAGCACGCGAAACCCTGCGCGAAGTGTTCGGCAATACCGCGCGGTGGGATGCCGACTTCAAGGGATTCACCGCCGATATCAATGTGAACATCAACGGCACAGAAGAAACCGGCACCGTCACCGTTAAGGGTCCGAAGGAAATCGAATTGACGATCCAGGACGAAAAGGCGAAGGAGTTCGCGTCTGAAAATCTGGGGTCGATAGCCATGCACCGCGGACCCCGCTCGTTCGATGAATCCGATGGCAAATACAAGCTGGTGTTTGGCGACGACGGCACGCATCCGCTGGGACGCAGTATCGTTATGGGCGGCGACGGCATGGGTTCGTTCTACCGTGTAAAGGACGGACGCATCCAGCAGATCAACCGCAAGACCCCGCGCTTTTCGTTTTCCATCAATATTGAGGAAAGCGTGAAGAACGCCGAGGACAAGTTCCTGACCAAAAAATATTCCGTGTACTATTTCAATCCTGAAAACCAGGGACTCAAGAATGTCGAAAGCTACACCGACAACTATACACGGGTCGACAAGTACGACCTGCCCGAACAGCGGCGCATCATCGACTGCCAGGAAGGTAACTGCGTGGTCAGCACCATGACCCTCAGCAATCATAAGATGCTGTAAGCATCCATTCGATCAAGCAAAAACCCCGCTCTGGCAACAGGGCGGGGTTTTTT
>JAOUPX010000126.1 GCA_029879645.1 Nitrospinota bacterium | reverse complement strand
ATCGTCGCGGTAAAAATTCTGGTACCGTTCCATCGCTTCGGGAATGGTGAGGCCGCTCTCCGGCGTGTAGTAATAATCGAGCGCCAGGTCGTGCTCCGGATTCTCCTGCACTTTTATTTTGGTTTCCTCCCTCATGTTCCACACCGGCGCGTTTTTGTAGAGCACGAAGAAATACATTTCCACCGAGTGGATGATGTCGTGGTGGTCGATCAGGAAGCGCCGCGTATCTTCCGCCTCCGCCTGGGTTTCGCTGGGGAAGCCGAAGAAGCCCATCACATGACTCCAGATGCCCACCCGCTTGGCCTCGTTGAGGTTCTTGATGGCGACGTCGATCTTGGTATCCTTCTTCACCAGTTTGATGATGCGCTCGTTGGCCGATTCCAGCCCGAAATAGAGCGACCGGCACCCGGATTGCGCCGCCCGGTCCCACACCTCCGGCTCGATGAGTAACGACTCGAACCGGATCAGGGTCGTCCAGTAGATATCGAGGTTGGCCTCGATCATCATCGGCGGCAGTTTGATGAACAGCGCCGGCGGAAACGATTCGTCGGTAAACAGAATATGCTTGGCATTGTACTTTTGCTTGATCTGCTTGAGTTCGTCGAGAATCTGATCGGCATGTTTGGCGCGGAACTGATCGATGTACCCCGCCCCGTGATCGCAGAACGTGCACTTGCCCCAGTAACACCCGCGCGTGCCCAGGTACGGCACGATTTTCTCCGGCACGAAATACAGGTCCCACGGGATGCCGTCGAAATCCGGTATCGGCAGTTCGTTCACCCGCTCAGTGTGGAGCTTTTCGTTAACCTGTATCTGACCCGCGTCGTCCATCCAGATCAGGTTGGACACTTCGGATAGCGGTTTGCCCTCGTCCAGCGCCTGCACCAGTTCCACCATGGCGTGCTCGCCCTCGTACGCGATCATGGAATGAAACGCCTTCTCGAAAAACTTTTTATTTTTGCTGATCTCATCCTTGAGGCGGGTGGTGATGTTGCCGCCGACGGTAATATGGATGTCCGGGTACTTCTCGCGGATCATCTGGGCGAACGTCATCCCTGACATGAGCTGGACCGGCGTGCCGATGGAAATGCCGATGACATCCGGTTTCTCTTTCTCGATGGCCGGGAACACCAGCTGGCGGCACAGGTCGATATAGATGTTGACGTTCTCATCCTTGGGCGCCTTGAAAAGGTCCTCCGACACCCACGGGCGGTATTTGTTGAGGTTGCTTTCCACCGGATAAAAATGGATGGCCGCCGGAAAATAGGCGACCGAGATGAACTCCATCACCTCGCGGAAAGCATTGAGCGCCCACTCCAGCTTGTCGACCTCGTAAAATTCCGGGGAGCGGACAATTTCCTTGGCGCGCCGGACCTTTTCGATATGGTATGGCAGGTCGGCGTAAGTGTACTGTGTGAGCAATTCCTTGAGCTGTTTTTCTTCTCCGGTAAGGCCCTGCTCCCGTTTTTTGGCGCGCAGTTCCTTGAGGCGGGAGTGGATGCGGCCGTTGACAAACTCGATAAATTCCCGGGTGAAGTAGTGGTCGAACGCCTCGACGCTGATATCCTTTTGAACCGTTTCGATGCCGTTCTGGCGCAGGACCGCCGTCAGGCTGGGCAGGGCCAGGTACGGTGCAGTGGGCACCCATTCCGGCGGAAATATCAGCATCACTTTTTTCATAACTTTTCCAATTCTACAATTACAGCTCCGAAAACACTGGGACCAGCATCAATCCTCCTCCCCTTACCAAGGGGAGGACTGAGGAGGGGTTATCATAACCACCCCTGTATCCCCTCCTTGTCAAGGAGGGGAAAACGGACGGGGCCGTAAAAATATTAAAATCCTGAATGGTTCGATCAGCTCACTGCTAATGGGCCTTATGTTATCATAATGTCTGTAAAATCAAGGTGTGGGATTGCTAAAATCGGGGATTTTCTCCGGTTGGGGCGGAGCGGGAAAATCCGGAATTATGGCAGAAAAATCAAGCCGATCCTCCGGATTTGAGGTGAGACGGCGCCGGACTGTGATAGTATGGGGCCATTATTATAGTGAAACTTTTTTGAATCCCTGTTCGGGTAACAGGCGGGTGGCGGAAATCGCGCTCCCCATCGACCCCGGATTTTGAACGGTATAAGGAGTCTGAAACAGCCATGTCACAACAAACCACCAGCGCGGAAATTAAGGCAAAAATCATTCTGGATGAAGCAAACCTGGCATTCTGTGAAACCTCTCAACGTAATGACGAACCCAACGACCGGAAGCTTGAAGGCTCTGGTTGGGAGGAAGGCAAGATGGACGGCGAGTTCGACGAAGAGGATTACGGCCGTATTCTCGAGTTGCAGTTGGAAGCCGCCAAAATCTGCGACACCAATCCGGAACTCGAACAAAAAACCGAAGAGTTGTTCCAGAAGGTCAACGCCGATAACGCCGAAGAGATTCTGCAGGAAGTTCTGGCCGATTCCGACATCAAGGACCTGGCGCGCATCGCCGTCACCGTGTTTCTCCTCCGGTTCCCGACCGTCCAGTCGTTCGTGAACAAGGGACACCCCCTGGTACTGGCAACCGACGAGTACATGCTCGAGAATGCCGACGCACAAAACTGGCACGATTATAAAAACCTCGCGCATGAAATGCGCTGGGACCCGAGAGACTAAGCCCACTGCGGATGATACGGGCCCACCCTCGTATTACGGGAAACTGCCAAGATGGATAAAAAGAAATCATTACGCTACCTGCTGGATAAAGAAAAATTCAAGGGCAAGAAACTGCCGCCCAGAATCCAGACCAACGAAGACCACATCAGCCCCGACCAGCGCGGCGACCACACCGCCGCCGACAAGCATCTCATCGAAGTCCAGCGCCTCAAGGAAAACTTCAAAAAACCCATCGAGGACATGGAGTTCTCCCGCCGTGGCATTTTTGGCGGACTCACCAAACTGAAAGAATACGCAGAGGATTCAGACGGAAAGACGAGGGAGCTTAAAAAGCTTAAAAAGAAACAGCGCCGGATTAAAGTCAACATGAAGCCGGAAGAGGAAGAAACGGAAGAAGGCTCGGAGGCGGTTGCGGAATTGACGCCTTCCGGAGAGCCGGAAGCCACCGTAGAAACAGAGACCGGGGAAACCGCAGAAGAAACGCCGGATGAAACCCAGGAAGAAGAAAAGTCCAAGGGTAATATTTTCCGCCGATCCTATGAATTTTTCTTTCCGAAAATCCATGAGGAGAAGCCTCGGCCGAAACCTGCCAGGGCAAAGGACGACTCCGGCGAAATAACGGAAACAGAGGATGTGGAATCCGAAGAAGTCTCTGAAGATGAGTTGAGCGATGAAGAAAAGGAGATGAACCGGCGCAATCTACTGCGGCAAGGGGTTCACTTTTTCGCCAAGCCGATGATGGAGAACATCGACGGGAAGATCAACAAGGTCAACCAGACCGTCGACAAGATCACCAAGCGCGTGCCTCTTTTACGGCCCCCGGGAGCTATCTCCGAACGCGCGTTTCTGCAGGCCTGTTCCCGGTGCGACAAGTGCATGCACGCCTGCCCGAAGGATGCCATCCAGCGCGTACCCAAAAAAATGGGGTTCATCATCATGGACACGCCGTACATCGATCCCCAAAAAGTGCCCTGTGTGATGTGTACCGAACTGCCGTGCATTTCCGCCTGCCCGGATGGCGCGTTACTGCCCGTTCCCGGCGGCCCGCAGGACGTGGAAATGGGTTATGCCATCCTCGACAAGAAAAAGTGCCAGGCCTACGGCCATACCTTCTGCCAGCAATGCCTCATCGATTGCCCGATTCCCGGAGCCATCAGCCAGAACCGGGAGCAACAGCCGATCATCCATAAAGACATCTGTACCGGATGCGGCGTGTGCGTCCGCTCCTGCAGTACGGTCAATATTCCGGTGGCGATCAAAATCAAACCGCAAATGGTGATCGAGTGGCAGGCCCGCAAGAAGGCCATGGAAGAAAGAGAAAAAGAACTGGAAGCCGAGAGGCAGACCCAGGCCCTGGCCGAGCAACAGACCGCCGTAGCAACAGAAACCGAGGAGGGGACGTCCGATGAGGGGGAAGCCGATACCGGGGATGGCCCCATCAAATCCCAATAAACCCCTATTTCACCCCAAATAACCCCTTGCAAAAGACCCTGACTTCCAGTAACTTGATGGGTCCTTTTTCCCTACTTTATCAGCGATTTAAGTTATGACACAGAAATTCCGGAGAACGCATCACTGCGGTGAGTTGAGTGAAAACCAGGTGGACCAAACCGTCACATTGTGCGGCTGGATCCATACCCGGCGCGACCACGGGGGTCTCATTTTTATCGACCTGTGGGACAAAAACGGCCTGACTCAGGTTGTGCTGAATCCGCAGATCGATCAACTGGCGCATCAGGAAGCCCAGACGTTGCGCAATAACTTCGTAATCGCCGTTACCGGTAAAGTACGTGCCCGGCCGGAGGATATGGTAAATCCCAAACTCGCCACGGGAAAAATCGAAGTCTACGTAGACGAGTTGGAAATACTCAATAAATCCCAGACGCCCCCGTTTCAGGGATGGGACGACCAGGAAGTTTCCGAAGCCCTGCGCCTCAAACACCGCTATCTCGACCTGCGCAACGCCCGGTTACTGCGCAATCTGACTCTGCGCGACCAGATCACCCGCACGGCGAGAAAAATCCTGCACGAACAGAATTTCACCGAGGTGGAGACGCCGATCCTCACCAAAAGCACGCCGGAAGGCGCACGCGATTACCTGGTGCCGAGCCGTCTCAATCCGGAAAAATTTTATGCCCTGCCGCAGTCGCCTCAATTGTTCAAGCAGATTCTGATGGTCGCCGGCATGGACCGCTATTTTCAAATTGTGAAATGTTTTCGTGACGAAGATTTAAGGCAGGACCGGCAACCCGAATTCAGCCAGATCGACATGGAAATGTCATTTGTCGACGAAGAGGAACTTTTCGGGCTGGTGGAACGCATGATGGCCGCCATCTATAAAGAAACGCTGGGTATCACTATTGAAACTCCGTTCCCCATTCTCAAGTACCAGGACGCCATGAATCGGTTCGGGTGCGACAAGCCGGACCTTAGATTCGATCTGGAAATCGTCGACCTGGCGGACACGGTTACGGGAACCGAGTTCAAGGTTTTTGCCGACGTACTTAAAAACGGCGGGCAGATTCGTGCCCTGAATGCCAAAAAGAGCGGCGAGGTGTTGTCGCGTAAGGCGCTCGACGACATGACGGAACTTGCCAAAACTTACGGCGCAAAAGGCATGGCGTGGATCAAGGTCAACGCAGACGGCCTGCAGTCGCCGATCACCAAATTCTTCAAGCCGGACATGCTCGACGCGATGATGAAGAAGATGGATGCAGAAGTCGGCGACACCATTGTATTCATCGCCGACGCCCCGAAAGTTGTTGCCGATTCACTGGCCCATCTGCGGCTCGACATCGCCAGACGACTGAACCTGATTGATGGAAAAAAAATCTGTCTGGCATGGGTCACCGAATTTCCGCTCTTGGAATATGATGAAGAGCAAAAACGCTACGTCGCCATGCACCATCCGTTTACCGCACCGATGGCAGAGGAACTGGATAAAATGGAGAGCGATCCGGGTTCGCTTAAAGCCCGGGCCTACGATCTGGTGCTGAATGGAAATGAGATCGGGGGCGGCAGTATCCGTATCCACCAAAGCGAGATTCAGCAGAAAATGTTTAAACTGCTGGGCATCAACAAGGAAGAGGCCGAAGCCAAGTTTGGTTTCCTGTTGGAAGCCCTGCAATATGGAGCGCCTCCGCACGGCGGGATTGCATTCGGGCTAGACCGTATCGCAATGATCCTCACCGGCTCGGCTTCCATCCGCGAAGTCATCGCCTTCCCCAAAACCCAGAAAGCGACCTGCCTCATGACCGAAGCCCCCTCCGAAGTTGACAAAAAGCAACTTAAGGAATTGAAACTGAAGTTTGATTTGAGCTAAAAGCACCTCGCAGGCGATGATTTACTAACGGTTTACAATAATCTAAAATCCCCTTTCCATTCCTCTTGCCTTCCTTTAGACTTTAACGAGGTCTCAATTTTC
Organism: Nitrospinota bacterium; assembly: GCA_029879645.1. Lineage (GTDB taxonomy): Bacteria > Nitrospinota > Nitrospinia > Nitrospinales > Nitrospinaceae > SZUA-226. Next base: position 1,591 of record JAOUPX010000126.1, on the reverse strand, counting down.
CGTTCCATCTCATCAACTTAAAGGATCGAAAACATGGCTCGTTTCATCACTAAAATAATGATATGCGTACTGGCTCTGGTATGGACGTCCGGCTGTGTGGTTCGTTCACATGGTCCCCACCATCCGCCACGCGGTCCAGTTTATATCGAAAGAGATGTTCATCATGACGACGATCACCACGATGACGGTTACTATGATGACAAACATCACAAGGAATCCGTCAAGCATCAGCAAAAATTAGAGCGGGAGGAACAAAAGCATCAACATAAGATGGAACGCGAGCACATGAAGATGGAAAAGGAAATAGCCCGCGAAGAAATAAAACATCAGAAGAAAATAGAAAAAGAAGAAGAAAAATACCAGAAAAAGACAAAGGAAAAGAAGGGTAAGCACAAAAAGAAAAAGAAGGGAAAATGGGAGGATGAGCAGGAAGAACAAGAGGACGGGGAAGATAAGGAACACGAACGAGAGGAAAAGAAGCAGAACTATTACATAAGATAAACACAACGACAAAGACGAACCATACAACCTCTGCAGGATATTTATTATGAAAGATTCATTGAAACCCGATCACATCATGCAGTTGGGTCTGGGATTTTGGGGCTCAAAAACCCTGCTCAGTGCCATCGAGCTGGATGTATTCACGCATCTCGGTGAAAAGCCTTTAATGTTGGATTCGCTCAAAGAAAGGCTGGACCTGCACGGACGATCTGCTCATGATTTTTTCGATGCATTGGTGGCATTGGGTTTGTTGCATAAGAATGACGGGCATTACTCCAATACCCCGGAAACAGGTCACTTTCTTAACAAATCCAAGCCTTCCTATATTGGAGGCATGCTGGAGATGGCCAACCACCGCCTGTACCGGTTCTGGGGGGACCTCACGGAAGGCCTGAAAACCGGACAACCCCAGAACGAAATGAAACACGGTGAACCCGGCCTGTTTGAAGCCATTTATAGCGATCCCAACAAACTGGAAGGATTTCTAAAAGCCATGACCGGCCTCAGTATGGCCGCCAATGTGGAAGTAGCGCGAAAATTTCCGTTCGACAACTACCAAACCCACATCGATATCGGCGGCGCCCAGGGTGGCCTGCCTGTCCAGGTGGCGCTGGTCCACCCCCATATCACCGGAGGCAATTTCGATTTACCCGTGGTGCAACCGGTGTTCGAGGAATACGTGCAATCCTTCCATCTCCAGGACCGGCTCAAGTTCGTTCCCGGCAACTTTTTTGAAGACGATTTACCCAGAGCCGACGTGATTTCCATGGGCCACATCCTGCACGACTGGAATCAGGAAGAGAAGGAAATGTTAATAGGCAAAGCCTATGACGCCCTGCCCAAAGGCGGGGCCTTGATCGTTCTGGAAGCACTCATTGACGATGCGCGCCGCGAAAACGCGTTTGGTTTACTGATGAGTCTGAACATGCTGATCGAAACTCCCGGAGGGTTTGATTTTACCGGCGCCGATTGTTGCGGATGGATGAAAAAGGCTGGATTTAAAAAGACTGAAGTCGTCCACCTGGTGGGCCCCGACTCCATGGTCATCGGGATAAAGTAAAAACTCTAAAAGGCTGGGTGGCCAACCGCC
>JAOUPX010000125.1 GCA_029879645.1 Nitrospinota bacterium | reverse complement strand
ACAGGAACGATGCTTCGAAACGCCTTACTTCTTCCCTATACTTCTGTACCTGACGGAGATTTTGGAGATTTTTTTGAGCTGAAATCAGAAATGCTTGGGCGGAAGACTTATTATTTAATCCTCGTTGTATAACAGCCATTTCCAAATAGGGACGAAACGACGCCGGTTGCAGAGAAGCGGCCCGATTGAAGGGCTCCATAGCCTCTGCGTAGTTACCCGACGCTTTTAAAAAAAGGCCTTTGCCCATCCAAAATTCATAGCTGTTCGGAAACCGTTGGTTAATGTGCTCCAGAACAACTTCCGCTTTGCCCAATCGACGGCTTAAAATTAAATTATCCAGATAAAGAAAATGCCATTGCCGCCCATTATCCCCCAAAAAGGTTTTCTGCAACTCCAGGGCCTCTTGTTCCAGTAAATATTCGCCCGCCACATGGAAATAATCCCCCATTGAGCTCATCCACATACTCGGAATGTTCGCCCAATCCCTGTCGCGGCCGCTTTCCGGTCTTTCCAGCTCCGCGTTCATCAAATCGAAAAACTCCCTCCAAGATCGCTCATATAAAATTGGGCTGGACATATCCGGTATCTGGCTGGATTCAAAACGTAACAGAACATTGCGGTAGGGTTGCAACTTCGAGATAAATTTGGTTTGCTCATATAGAGTGATGATCTGCTCCAATATGACAGGGGAATGGACAGAGTTCTGCTCCAAAAATTCCTGAGTATAATCTGATATACCCTCCAGTGAATTCAAGGAATATTGATTCTCATCCGGTAGACCCAGATGAGGATATCTTTTCGGTGTCATCAGACCCGAACGATGCGGTGATATCAGATCCCATACGCTTACAGCTGTCACATCATCCCGCAATCGTCTTACATCCTGATTATAATTATAGAAAAACCAGGAAATGCCGGTGATAAAAACGGCCCGATCCGGAAGGGTTAAATAAACATTTCGGGTCAGAGATTCCGAGAGGTAATTCCAGGAGTGATCCACTCGAATATAGCTTTTCAACGCCGACCATGGGATGGCTAAACCGATGGCAAGTATTAAAACCGTGCCAACGAGACTGGAAGTGGCCATCAAACTTCCCGGAAAGACTCCCTTCAAGGGCTTGCCCGTTGGCAGTTTCCATAAAGGTGTATAAAAACACCGGTAAATAGCTAAAGCGGTCAAAAGAGAAACAATTATGTAAGAAGGCAAAAAGGCCTCTCCCCGCCAGGAAACGAAAAAGGCCGCATTAGTCCCGACAATAACCGCGCAAAACAGAAAAAATGGAATACTTTTTCTAAAACACAGACCTGCCCCCACTAAAAACCCCACCACGGAAATCCACGACATGTTTTGATTAAGGTCTTTTATTAACACCACTCCGACTTTCCAGAACTTAGCCGCCAAAGCAGTGATCCCGCCCAACAGGGAGGAACCGACCTCTTGAGCGGCGATGGAGGAAGCCGCCGCGGTGTCGAGAACAGAGAAGTGTGAGTGGGAATCTTTACGATCGGTGACTTGGAATAAAAATCCCTGCAATGTTTCAGGATTACCCCAATCAAAGGTGGGTTCCGTTAACGAACGGATCGGCAGGTACAAATACACCGAAAACCCCCACAAAAAAAACAGAATACACAACGATAGATGCCGCCATCGGTCCTGTCGGCACCAGGAGAAAAACAGGATTAGAATGGCCGGGAGATAAAACGCGACCGTACCATGGTTTCCGGCGCTCAAGCCATAAATCAATGCGGAGCAATACAGATAACGAACATCCTCTTTTTCTCTCCACTGCAACAAGGCCCATATAATTAAAATGGTAAAAAGGTTATGCAGAGTGTACACCTCCGCCAACATGGTATTGCTCCAGAAGGGAAAACAAAACGCCAGGAGCCCTACCGGTAATAGAGCGGGCCACCTGCAGGATTCCTCATGTTCCGCCCCGGCCATCACTCTCAAAAAGGAAACCGACGTCAGATAAAGAGCAAGCAGAGCCAGACAAGCCATCAGACTTGAAAATAAATTGACCTTGAAGGGTACGGACCCCATAGGAAAGAAGGTTACCGCCTTGGCCATTAAATTATAGATGGGAAATCCCGCCGGATGGCTGATCCCGAGAGTGAACGCCGTATTGATAAATTCCGGAGTATCCCGGTAAAAAACAGTCGGAGAAAGAGTGGATAAATATATAAACCAGGTTATGAATAAGAAAAGAGTGATGAGGGGATTTTTCAGTTGGGTGGGGGGTGAGGGCATTGACATGAACTCAAAAAAAGAAACTCTTCCCACCCCAAGGGGTGGGAAGAGGATCAATTAAGCAATTCTTAAGCCCAAAACAACAGGCATTCTGTTACTTAATTATGGATTAATCGTACCTTTATTATCGATAGAAAATTGCTTACCAGCTGCATTGGTATTTTCAGCGGTTGCGGTAAAATCTGTTTCAAAGCCACCGCTATTAACATAACTTACAGCAGCAGATTGAACATAACCGTAAGTGGTACCTTGAGCCTTGGTTGCGTCACAACTTACACCAGAACCGTTATCTGCCCAGTAAGCCTTACAAGCCAAATACAGATTGTGCAGGTTAGACTTTACGTCAGATACATAAGCGCGGGCCTTATATTGGTTGAACTGCGGAATAGCGATAGCAGCCAGAATACCAATAATAGCGATAACGATGAGCAGTTCGATCAAGGTAAAACCTTTTGCATTCTTCAAGTTTTTCATGCTTTTTACTCCTCCTAAATCATCAATAATACTTACTAATTACTAAAACTTACCTAACAAAACCTTTGAGATCTCTCTCAAACTTTAAAACTCGTTTTCAGTTTTGCTATTTACATTGCAATACCGATGCCAAGTATTAAAAAAACCCTAACAAAACCCCTAAGCCTTTAATAATAACAAGTTATTAATTCGCTAGAAATCGCGACTGAACTATTTTTTGTGAAAAACCCTGAAAAAGAGACAATTTGTGTCACCTGCGAAGACAAAAATTGCGGGACTTCCAATGGGCAAAGGGGTTCCGTGATCGAGTCCAAATTCATTTGGTTTTTTTTCACATTAATCATAACTTTAACCCTAACCCGTTCCCGGATATTTTCTTAAAACCCCTTAAACGCATTATCCCTTGTCTTCATGAGAGGAATAATCGAATCTCAAATCTCATTGCCAGTCAGGAATTACACCCGGCTAATTGACTAGTTGATATGACCTTCTCCCGTGATTTTGAATGTGTTGGCGCTATTGATATTTTTCGCTTCCGCACCAAACGTCCAATCCATGCCGTCAGTCACAGTAATACTTATATCGGCTGACTGGACATACCCGTAAGTCGTCTGCTTGGCTATGCTTACTGAGCATGCATTACCCGATCCAGTGTCCCCCCAATACGATTTGCAGGCAATATAAACATTATGTAAAGCTGCTTTGGCATCGCTATCATAGGCCCTGGCTTTATATTGATTGAATTGAGGAATGGCGATCGCCGCCAGAATTCCTATAATGGCGATAACAATCAACAATTCAATCAAGGTAAAACCACTTTCAGAATCTCTTGACGCTTCTTTGCTTTTCATCAAATCCCTCCTCAATATTCTTTTTATGCCTAATTTATGCAAAGGAAATGCCATCAGCTTCCTCTTTTTTAGTATAAGGACCAAGCCAAACTAATTCAATCAGTTATCATAATCCCCAGAATGCCGCTATTTTCGGCATAAGGATATCGAGAGGCTGGCGATCCAAATACTGACAAAAATGGGGAGCTTTTGAGGGATTGCCCCCAAAAATGCTTGGACGGAATTACTTTTCAGGTTAAGGTCTCAAAAACATGGCTGGAAATGCTAATGACTCTTACTCGCAGGGAAAAATCAGGCATTTTAGGAGGGACCTTCGACCCGGTGACCCTGGGGCATCTGGGGATGGCGTTGGATATCGAGAAAAAATTGAATCTCGACCGAATATGGTTTATTCCCGCCTGGCGATCACCCCACAAGCAGGAACAAGCACCGGCGGAGGCGGAACATAGATTGAATATGTTGAAAGCCGCCCTGGCCCCCTACAGAGAGCTTCAAATTTCCGAATGGGAGCTCGACCAAAAAGGAATTTCCTATACCATTAATACCCTCACCGCGCTCCAGAACAGCCATCCCGAAAGCGAGTTGTATCTGATCTTGGGAATGGATACCTTTCAGGATTTCGCTTCCTGGAAAAATGTAACGGAAATTCTGCAAACTGCACACTTGGCCGTGGCCACCCGCCCCGGCTATTGCGACATCCAGAAACCTCAAACCCTGCAGACTCTGCTGGACAACCTTCCATTCACCTATTCATGGGGCGAAAAAAGGAACGGAGTCCAAACCTGCAATTGCCCGGAAACGGGAAAGACAATCGTCTTTTGCGATATCGAACCGCGCGAAATTTCATCCAGCATCATTCGACAACGAATAGGGGACGGATTATCAGTCAAAAAGATGTTGCCACCCGAAGTTCTAGAGTATATTATTACCCATCGTTTATACCAAGCCAATCCCAAGCCGCAACCTGAATGAATGAATCCTTAAGCGAGCTTCAGCAAATGGTGGTGAGTGCCGCCACCGATAAAAAAGCTTCCGACATTATAATTCTTGACCTGAGAAATCGGACCGACCTGACGGATTACTTTATGATCTGCAGTGGCCAGTCAAAAGTTCAGGTGCAAGCCATCGCCGACGGTATACAGGAGCGATCCTACAATAGCCCATACAAGGTCTACACCGTGGAAGGTTATTCGACCGGGCAATGGATCATCCTGGACATGGGGGATATGATGGTGCATGTATTTCATCATGAAACGCGAAGTCATTACGATTTGGAAAGGCTGTGGGGAGATGTTCCCGTTATCGCTGAAATGAGTGGCTCTTAGAATGTGGAGAAATTGAAAACATGAAGTACAAAAACCTTCCGGAAATAAAATTAAAGCTGGAGGACATCCGTGCCAGCCTGCTGGGCGAAATCAAAAAAATAAGAAACACGAGCAAGGATGATGAATTTTCCCAGCTCATTCCAGATACCACTGACGACGCATCCCGATCCTATTCACGGCAAATGCTTCTCAACCTGGGGGAGCAGGACCGGGAAAAACTCATTCTGGTGGAGGAAGCCCTTTATCAAATCGAACACGGGGGATATGGTGTCTGCAAGCTTTGTGAAGCATTCATACCCGAGGCCCGGTTAACCGTTGTCCCGTTCGCTCAATACTGCGTGTCCTGCCTTAATGAAATAGAACAGGATCAGAAAATCAACCGGTCCAGCGGCGCCGATCAGCTCGAATCGTTTTAATCCGGCTGAATGGCCACCAATTCCTCCCTTAAAACGCAAAATTGGGTATAATAATCACCTGTCCAACAAAATTGGGACTTTTGCCCTGTGTCTTTAAGGCTGATCATATCCTTTATTGTATTCGTCCTGCTGACGGTCTATTTCACCTTTTTGAATCCGGGTGAAATTGAAATTCGTCTGACCCAGAGCATTACCTTACCCATACCGGTAACCGTATTTCTGCTCGGCTCTGTTTTGATCGGGGCTCTCCTCACCTCCGTTTTCACAGGTTTTCACCAGATTAAAAGCTCCCTGCAGGCTTTTCTCAAAACCCGCTCCTGGCAAAACCAGACACGTCGACAGAAAAAATGTGAGCAGCTGTATCAAAAAGCAGAAAACGCCATCGCCGGCGAACACCGCGATAAAGCATTTTCTTTCCTTAACAAGACGTTGGATGAAGACCCAAACCATGTCTCTTCTCTGATCTTGCTGGGCGACTTGTACCGGGAGAAGGGGAAGCTCGAGCAGGCTCTCGAGAAACATCAAAAGGCCGTGAATCTGGATCGCGAAAACGTTCGGGCTCTCCAGGGTCTGGCGGAGGATTATGCTACAGCAGGCAAACCCAATAAATCCATTGAAGCCCTGAAACAGGCCCGTCAACTGGAGCCCGATTCACTGGCTATTCTGCGCAAATTAAGAGAAGCCTACCGGAAACAGGGCGCCTGGAATCTTGTCCTGCAAATTCAAAAATCCATCCTGTCGCAGGTCTCTACAACTGAAGACCGGGAACGGGAAAAAGAGTACTCCGGCCAAATCGCCTATCTCCGGGGATGCGAACTACTCCAGCAACAACAGATGGAACCTGCATATTCAGAATTCAAGCGGGCCATTCGGGAATATCCGCCCTCGCCTCCGCCCTACATTCAATTGGGAGACCTGTATCAGCAAAACGGGGATTTGAAAGCGGCAATTAAAATCTGGAAATCCGGTTACGATAACACCGGTTCGCATATTTGCCTGCTCCGTCTGCGTGCGGCATATCAGCAAATGCAAAAACCGGATGAAATCATCAAATTATACCGGGAGGCGATTCAACGGTCGCGGAATTCGGAAAAGGAAACCCTGGTGCTGACCCTGGCGGAATTTTATCTCAATCATGGACAAAAGGAAGAAGCCATGAAAACCCTGTGGGATATTTCTTCACCCTCCATCCCGGCGCACCTTCTGCTCGTCAAAGCGCATCAGGACAACAACGAAATGGAGAAAGCGGATCTGGTTATCCGTTCCGCTTTACAAAAGGTGAATACTTCGCTTTCCAGATTCGTTTGCAGGGAATGCAATAAGGAGTTTGAACAGTGGACTGCGGTATGCCCGGAGTGCCAGGCATGGAATAGTTTCGATACCGCTCTAAATCACTCTCTTTAAGCTGGCATCACTTCCGGGAAGGCGCGTCAGCGCCAACCCGAATCGTAATTTTCAGACAAGTGCTAAACCCGCTAGGGGTTCATCAGGTTGGCATCCAACAGCTTACTTCCCTGAGCAAACGTTTTGGCGGACAGCAACCGATCATTATTTAACTGAAAATACAGGCCCCGCTGCGGATACCGCATCACCTGCGAAGTCAGAGAACTGGGCAGGCCGTATTCCCCGATCAGCATCTCATATTTGACACCCAGCTTGATCCCGCTTTCCGATTTAAACGATCCCTTAAAAGTGGGTTTAATTTCAATTCCCTCAATCTTTGGACTGCCCGTCATGGCCCGGATGACCAGACCGTGGTTGGAATAACGCAGCTCGATGCTGTCCCGGTCCGCAGATGTCCCACGCACCACCATCACTCGGTCGGGAATACCCAATTTTTCAATGGTGGCATTCAAAGGCATCCCGGGAGACAGGTTTTCACCAATCACGATTTGACCCGGAGTCAGGGCCGTTCCTCCTGGAACAGTGGACTTCTCCTGGGCAATAGCCACACTGGCCGTCAGACTCATTAACAAGACCCAAAACATCGTTTTTCCGGTTCTCACAATGTTCTCCTTCATTATAGATACGATAAAATCAGGTAACCCGACTCCCGAAAGCGCTTAACTTCCGGAAGGGATCGTGTAACTTTTTTGGATTCAATGTATTAAACACAGTATAAGGGATTTTACCCGGATTGGTAGGATTTTTTGCCATTTGTCCCTAAAATTTCAAAGACTTCTGGCTGCTCCGGGCGGGGCGAATTTTAAATGAAAATTACGTTTCAGAGGCTGAAATGGACCCCTGCAACATCGCCTCCAGGCGTTAGGGGCAGGAGGCGGCAAACCCCGCAGTTAAATTATCACTGTGAATTGCGCCCAACGAATCACGATAGCCTGAAACTGCTAGCCATCTCCCCCTCCGGGCAGGAGGCGGCAAACCCCGCAGTTAAA
>JAOUPX010000124.1 GCA_029879645.1 Nitrospinota bacterium | reverse complement strand
ACGGTGTGTAGGGACTGATCCGCTGCACCTGCTTATGAAAAAAATGGTTGAGGGTGATTCCAGTGACGACGGGAAGAATCACCACCTGAAAGGTTTTGATCAACAGGCCGAAGGTGTCCACCTTCACCGCGGTGCCGGTCAGCGATTCCGAAGCCGACTGCACCAGCCAGGTGGTCAGCAGAGGGGTCATGAGCACCGCCAGCAGGGTCGAGCAGGTGGTGAGCGTGACCGATAGCGCCACGTTCAGCCGGGCGATGAAGCAGACGACATTGGACGCCGTACCGCCGGGGCAACACCCCACCAGCACCAGGCCGATCACAAAGTCGATGGGGAGTTCGAATGCGTGTGCCAGGCTGAAGGCCAGAAGGGGCATGAGGATGTATTGCAGGGCCACGCCCAATAGAACCGAACCGGGGATTTCAAGAATGCGGACGAAATCCTTTGCGGTCAGCGTGAGCCCCATGCTGAGCATGATGATGCCCAGGAAGTATGGAATCCAGGTCGGCTGAAACCAGGTCGCCGTGGCCGGTTCCCAGAGTGCCAGTCCCGCTCCCACGACCACCCACGCCGGGAATGCATTGGCGAGAGCGATGAATAATTTTTCAGTTGCGGTCACCCGGAATTATTCGACTTTCTGAACGATAATGCTGGAGTAGGCCTGATCGCTGTCTTCGTACGCCTGATAGCGGATGATTTTCATATTCCTGAACGCTTCCAGTAGTTCGTTGGTTTTCAACAGCCACTTGGGATTGAATTTCTGATGCTTCAGGTGGTCGACGTTGTAGGTTTCGATAACCGCCATGCCGCCCGGCTTGAGCGCGTCATTGATTTGCGGCCACAGATCCCTTTGCATATAGTACATAAGTAGAATCACGTCGTAGGCGTTCTTCTCCAGTTGATGGCTTTCCAGATCGACCACCCGCGTTTCGATAGTCACCCCATTCAGCTTCGCAAGCTGGTGCGCTTTTTCCAGCCCTTTGGGAGAAATGTCGAGGCCCACCACCTCATACCCCTGCGTGGCGAGATAGACACCATTACGTCCTTCGCCCATGGCGATATCCAGTGCCTTGCCCTTGGGAAGAAGATGTATGTTTTGTTTCAGGAAGGGTACCGGCTCTTTGCCGAAAATATAAGCCTCCGTGCCGTATTTTTGATCCCAGCGTTCCTGATCGCGGGGTTTGGCGTCCAGCGGAGGAACACCTGCTACTGTGGTAACTAGCAGAAAAGCCAAGATGTTCAGCAGAATTTTTTTATAAGGAAAATCGAGACTCATGAGCGCCTCCAGAGGGATAGGATTGAGTAAATTGTACTCCAACCCCCCCACCTGTCAACCCATTTACCCGTTTACAGGGGAGGGTTTTAAATTGTAAACTTGGGTCAAATTTTCCTAATTATACGGAGCAGGCAATGTTACCGAGATTGTTCAGGCGGTGGTTTGTTGGATGTTTCATGCTGGCAGTTTTCGGATTCCAGGCGTTTTTTATATCGGCCCTGTGGGCGGATGAATCCGTTCAGAAAAAACCGGTTGCGAAATCGTCCGATCAAAGGTTTCTGGATTTCGGGGACGGCACCATCCTCGACAAGAAGTCCAACCTCATGTGGATGAAGCTCGATTACTGGCTGATCGAAAAAAAATGGGTGAACTGGTATACCGCCCAGGAATTCGCGCAGAGGATGAATAATAAAAAATTTGCCGGCTACGAGGACTGGCGACTGCCCACTCCCGAAGAAGCCCAATTGCTGTACGATCGCAGAAGGCAAAACATCGACAAGGACGGTGACAAGGTGTTCATCGACCGCATCTTTCCGAAAGGCGGCGGCTGGGGTACCTGGACCAGTTCCGAAAAAGGCGCGCAGGCAGTCGTCGTTTCCTACAAGGACGAGGGCGGCCAGGCCTACCAGGACAAAATCCACGGCCCCGATGCATTTCTACGCCTGGTCCGTGGCCCCCTTTCCTGAGATTCCGCATTCCCAAATCAGTCTTGACTCTATATCTGTTCACGATTACCCTAAATTAAGTAGCCCTAGTTTAATTCGGCAGGCATAACAATGCGGTCTCGGCTAATGACCGGGGGAGGGTCCTGTCTTGGGAGGGTAAGTCATGCAGAGCGGATCAGAAAAAATGAGTGTGACCAATTTAGCTGACCGGCAATGCCGCGAAGAGCACGATATTCTTCATAACGTTGTAAAAATATTGCATCTCCAGGAAGATCTGCAGAGTAAGCTGGAAAGCGTCCTGACCGCTATGACACGGTTCAGCGAACTGCAGGAGGAATTTAAAGCCGGCATTTTTCTGGCGGATGAGAAACAAAAGGTCCTGAGGCTTTTCTGTACCGTTGGTGAATTGAATGAAAAATTCCTGGCTCGCGAAAGCGAGATACCCTATGGTCACTGCCTGTGCGGCATGGCGGCGGAATGCGGGCAAATGGTTTTTAGTGATAGTTGTGGCGAGGATGGTCGATTTGATCCCAAAAATAGAACCAGGGCCGCGCGGGGTGCATATGTCGTACCGTTGAAACATCGCGAGCGGGTGGTTGGGGTTATGTTTCTTTACACGGATGAATTTCCGTCCGTTCAGGGGAGAAACAGGGAACTGATATCTTCCATTGGCGGTCTGATCGGTGATGCGATCGCTTCACACCAGAGGGATGAGGAGCTTCTCGCAAAGGATTTTGAATTATTCGAATTGCAACAATTGAATTCCACGAATTAAGAACCCACCACATGAAGTAAGCGCCTCGCGTTATCCAGTTATTTTCCGGCCAATCAGGTAAAGGGGGAATGGGATCGGCCGGGAAGGTCCCGGCTATGCTAAAATCAACGAGCCGGAACCCTTTTTCTGGAACTCGTTAAGGCCCTCATGAAATCCACCACCCCACAAGACACCCTCGGCACCATTGCCCGGGAGTACCAGGTGCTCCACGAAGTGGCACGTGCCCTCCAATCCTCAGAAGAAACCATAACGATGCTGAAGCAGGTCATGAAAATCCTGATTCAGTTCGAGGAATTGAAAGTGGAGAGCAAGGCGGGGATTTTTCTGGCGGATGAAGAAAAGAAAGTCCTTCGTCTGTTTACTACGGTCGGCTCGTTTACGCAGGAATTCCTGGAAAGAGAAAAGGAAGTTCCGTACGGTGACTGCCTGTGCGGCCGCGCGGCCGCTTCCGGCGAGTTGTTGACCAGCGACAGTTGCTTCACCGATGCCCGCCACGAACGCACGTTCACCGACATGACCGCCCACGGTCATTACATCATTCCCCTTAAGAGCCGGGAGCGACTTGTTGGAGTCATGTTCCTGTACACGTCGATCAATCCATCCTGGTACAAACACAGTCAGGAAGTTCTGTTGTCCATCGGCGGTCTGGTGGGCGACGCGGTGGTCCGCCTGCAAAATGAAGAGCAGATACGAACCCACAGGCGAGCTCTGGAGCAGGAGGTCACCGAGAGAAAACAAATCGAACAGGAACTGATGAAATACCGGGATCAGCTGGAAGACCAGGTTGAAAAACGAACAGAGCAACTGCGCGATCTCAGCAACCGTCTGCAAACCATCCGCGAAGAAGAAAAGGCCCGCATCGCCCGTGAAGTCCATGATGAACTGGGGCAGTCCCTGACTGCTTTAAAGCTGGACCTGGCGTGGGTGGAGCGTCGCCTTCATGAACCGGAGGAGGCGGTGCGCGAGAAAATTAAAAGTTTATACGATTTGATTGAGTCGACCATCGAGCGCGTTCAGATTATTTCCGCCGAATTGCGTCCGCGGATTCTCGATGTGTTGGGGGTGTGCGAGGCGTTACGCTGGCAGACCGGAGAATTTCAGGAACGGACTGGAATTATGTGTGAGTTGACGATTCGTCCCGACGCACTGGTTCTTGACCCCGAACGGTCGACCACTTTATTCAGGATTTACCAGGAAGCCCTCACTAACGTTGCCCGCCATGCGGAAGCCAGCCGGATCGATGTACGGTGCGAGCAGTTTTCCGATCGTGTGGAACTGGAAGTTATCGACAATGGACAGGGCATCGATGAAAAAAAGGTTTCGGATTCACATTCCCTGGGATTAGCGGGCATGCGGGAACGAGCTCTGGTATGGGGTGGCGATGTTCATATTGCCGGCCAGCCGGATCGGGGGACGCGGTTGTTTGTCCGGATACCCACGGCATCGACATGAAACGTAAATCTTCCCATAAAACCAAAATCGTTATTGCCGACGACCACGCCGTGGTGCGCAAGGGACTGGTGCAGATCATTTCGGAAACCTCCGATCTTGAGGTGATTGCGGAAGCGGATAACGGAAACGTTCTGCTGGAAAAAATACGATCTCTGCACCCGGATGTGGTGTTGATGGATATCAACATGCCGGAGAAAAGCGGATGGGATGTCATGCTCCAACTCAAAAGCGAGCTGCCGAAATTGCCGGTGATCGTGTTGAGTATATCTCCGGAAAAGGATTTCGCCGTCAAATTTTTAAAGGCAGGTGCATCAGGTTACTTAACCAAGACCAGCGCCCCGGAGCAGTTGGTGGACGCCATCCGCAAGGTGGCAGGCGGCGGCAAGTTTGTCAGTCCCACACTGGCAGAAAAGCTGGCGTTCGATTTAACAGAGGACAGCGAAGCTCCGCCTCACGAATCCCTTTCTGCCAGGGAGTTTCAGGTTTTGGGCCTGATCGCTTCCGGCAAGACCGTTTCCGAAATTGCCGACGAACTGGGGGTCAGTGTTCCCACGGTCAGCACTTTCCGCGCCCGCATCCTCGAAAAAATGAGGATGAAGACCAATGCCCAGTTGACTCATTATGCGATTAAAAATGATTTGTTACATTGATCAAACACTCTTTTAAGAGTGCTTCCTTCCTTTGAATTTGTCGAACAAACCACGACAAAAAAAGTAACCCAAACATGATAGTTCCCCTTGCGGAAAATGTGTATTCTGTAGATGCTTGAAGTGGGGCCGTTAACGAATTATTGGTGGGGATTCCCACCGGTTAGTTAAAATTTAAAAAATTGTCTCTAAATTTGGAGGTTCCAATGAAATTGTCAAAAGTATTTTTTCTCTCTTTGATTATGATCAGTATGACCGCAGCCTGCGCCACCGCCGGGGATCAGGCGGCAGGGGACAAGGCCCCGCCCAGCCCTCTGGATGGCTACACGATTCACGTCAGCGCTCCTCATGTGATGGACGGCGAAGTGATGGGCCCGTTTCACCATTATTGCAAGCCCATCAACGACGACATTATCCAATGCATTCTTTTCGAGTCCACCGAGCCCAACGCCCGCATGACGGAAGTGGAATACATGGTCTCCAAGAAGCTGGCGCGAGAAGTGATTCCTGAATGGTCTCACAAACAGAATTGGCACGATCATAAGCAGGAGATTGATACCGGACGGGTTGCGGTACATTATCCCACCGATAAGAAAACAGTCGAGGGATTGGTAAACCATGTTGCAGAAACAGACGGAATCATTTTTCACCTGTGGCCTAAAGGCGCTCCCATCCCTGACGGTTCGGTTGGCATTCCCCAGTCGGTAGGGCATTGGGAAGCGATGCATGGTAAAATCGGAGAAATGATCTCCGAATCTGTTAAATAGAACGATTGTTTTCTATGCAGGATCAACAAGGCATGGCACCGATTCTGAATTTGAAACCAGGTGTTGTGCCTTGTTGAAGACCCTGTGATTAAATATTGAAATGCATCCGGATTGTTTTAGGTTGGTAAATAAATATGAACTCAAAAATTTTTTCTAAAATTCTGGTTGGGTTGATCCCGGTAATCGGATTTGTATCCTGGCAGGCCTCCGCGCAGGCGTTTCATCCAAGTGTCTACACTCCGCGTGTTCCTCTGGAACAATTGGAAGACATTCAGGAGATTGAAAGTCCTTATGAGACGACACCGGAGCGGACCGAAGCGGGCCGCGAGATTTATTTCGGCAAAGGCTTGTGCGTTACCTGTCACAGTAAGGATGGTAAAGGAGTCCGCATGCCCGGTCATGCCCCACGAAATTTTACCGATGCCAAATGGCAGGATGCCCGTACCGATGGCGAGTTGATGTGGGTTCTGAAAAACGGCAGTCCCGGGACGGGGATGCCTCAGCGAGTCGGCAAGGTCATTACCGAGGAAGAGGGCTGGAACGTAATCCAGTTTATTCGCACATTTCGAGCCCAATAACGTCGGCGACTGAAATCAATTGAAAACAGGTTTCCAATGAGTTCTCTTCTTTTCTCCCGGTTGCAGGTAGCGGTTTTCGGGGGTATGATGAGACCGGTTGAAATCAAACCCGTCCCCAAAAATCCTCAATCGTTTTGCCCTCATAGTTCTTTTGAGAGGGTTGGGGAGGGATAAGAAAATCCATATGAGGAGGATTAAATATGAAATCATTTTTTTATTCCATCCTATGCTCTTTATTCCTTTTTGCCTGTAGCGGAGAGAAGAAAGACCAGTCCGCAGAACCCCAGAAGGAACCAGCTTCAGTCGCTAAAGTCGCGAAAGAAGAATCCCATAAATATGAACCCCTGCCTGAAGGAGTTTTCCCCCAAGGCAATCCCTGGTCGCAGGACAAAGAAGATCTCGGTAAACTGCTTTACTTCGATCCACGTCTTTCCGGAGATAATTCGATAAGCTGCGCCACCTGTCACCATCCAGATAAAGGATGGGGCGACGGCCTGCCGCGTGCAATTGGTTTCGGCGGAAAAGAGCTTGGCCGTCATTCTCCGACGGTGATCAACAGCGCTTACTATGAGGTTCAATTCTGGGACGGTCGAGCGCCCTCGCTGGAAGAACAGGCCAAGGGGCCCATCCAGGCCGCCGGAGAGATGAATCAAAATGTAGAGGAATTGGTCCAGGAACTGGGGGCTATTCCGGAATATAAAGACCGGTTTGCGAAAGTGTTCGGTGATTCGGGTATTACCCTTGACAACATCGCCGCCGCCATCGCAACATTTGAGCGCACTGTAATTTCTAAAAATTCCGCTTATGACAAATACATGCAGGGAGATAAAAGTGCCATGTCCGCTTCCGCGGTCAACGGCATGAACCTGTTTTTTGGCAAGGCCAAGTGCAGTATCTGCCATAATGGTCCGGCGTTTACCGACAGCGGATTCCATAATCTCGGCGTGAAGCAGCAAGGTCCGCTTGCCGAAGATCCGGGCCGTTTCAACGTGTCTAAAGATCCGGCCGACAAGGGCGCTTTCAAGACACCGGGCTTGAGAGGCGTTTCGTTATCGGCGCCCTACATGCATGACGGCAGTGAAGCCACTTTGAAGGACGTTATCGATTTTTACAACCGCGGAGGTGATGTTGCGGAAAACCGGAGCGCATTTATTACTCCCCTGGAATTGAGCGACCAGGAAGTTCTGGACCTGGTCGAGTTTCTGAAAGCGCTTGAGGGGGAACCGATTAAGGCCAGTATGCCGGCCCTGCCGGGTATGACTGATGCCAGCAAAAAATGAGGATTGATATGACAGGAAAATTTTTGGAGAGGTGTGTCGCCATATCGAAGGTCTGGATATTAGGTTTGGTGTGGATGGCGCTGATTCTTCCCGGTCCGTTATGGGCCAAGCATGAAAAGGACCACGATGAGACTTCAGGTGTCTGTCCGCAACCACGCCATACGGTGAAGGCTCCGGATGAGTACTTGAAGCGGGCCAATCCCCTGGAAGCGACCCCGCAGAATATTCTTGCGGGGAAAACCCTGTTTCAGGTGGACGCAAAACCCAGCGCCTGCAGGATTTGTCACGGCATCAGCGGCGACGGGTTGGGGATC
>JAOUPX010000042.1 GCA_029879645.1 Nitrospinota bacterium | reverse complement strand
AATCGGGTATAATATCAAAAACCTGAAGTATTTTCTATACCATACCCCTTGATTTATCATGAATAATCGTACTTTGGCTGGCATTCTTGCCCGGATCGGGAAGTCCCTGACGGATAGAACGCCCCCAGCTATGGTCAAAATAGGGCAAAAGGCCGATTCCTTCCGGATTCTGGTGGGGTGCCTGATCAGTTCCCGCACCCGGGACGAGGTCACAGAGGCGGCCTGCTCCCGGCTGTTCCGCAGGGTTAAGGGTCCAAGTGACCTTCTCAAGCTTTCCCTCCGGCAATTGGAACAGGAAGTCTACCCGGTCGCCTTTTACCGCACTAAGGCCAAGGCCCTGAAATCGCTGTCCGCAGACCTGATCGACCGGTTCAACGGCCAGGTTCCCGATACGCTGGAAGAATTATTGACCTTGAGCGGGGTGGGACGCAAGACCGCCAACCTGACCCTGATTCTGGCGTTCGACGGCATGGGGATTTGTGTCGATACCCATGTGCACCGAATTGCCAACCGCTGGGGGTATGTCGAAACCGCCTCGCCGGACCAGACTGAACAGGCCCTTCGCGAAAAACTCCCTCATAAGTACTGGAGAAGTTTTAACGAACTGCTGGTTGGATTCGGCCAGACCATCTGCAAACCGATCTCACCACTGTGCAGTCAATGCCCGGTCGAAAAGCACTGTCCCCACATAGGAGTGGGTCGGCACAGGTGAACCTGAATAATTATCAGGTCAGGCTTCCGATGGTTTTTTTCTGGAGGGTGATCAGTTCTTTGATACCCTTATTCGCCAGGCTGAGCATGGCATCCATATCTTTGTCGGTGAAGGGTTCCTGCTCTGCCGTTCCCTGGATTTCCACGAATCCGCCGCTCCCGGTTTTGACGATGTTCATATCGACTTCCGCCACCGAGTCTTCGCTGTAAGCCAGATCCAGAATCTTTTTGCCTTCCAGTATTCCGACACTGGTGGCCGCCACGAAATCTTTGATCGGTATCGTCGTGATCTTCTTATCTTTTTTCAGTTGCTTCATGGCCAGGCACATGGCGACGAAGGCTCCGGTGATGGATGCTGTGCGCGTTCCGCCGTCGGCCTGAATGACGTCGCAGTCGATCCAGATGGTGCGTTCTCCCAGTTTCTCCATGTCGACCACCGTGCGGAGGGATCGGCCAATGAGACGCTGAATTTCCTGGGTGCGTCCGGAGACTTTGCCGCGTGATGATTCCCGCGAAGTACGGGTGTGGGTGGAGCGGGGAAGCATGGAATATTCGGCGGTCACCCAACCCTGATTTTTATCCCGCAGAAAAGGGGGCACTCTTTCTTCGACACTGGCGTTGCAGATGACTTTGGTATCTCCCACCTGAATAAGGACCGATCCTTCGGCATGTTTGATGAAGTTTTTCTTGATGGATACGGGTCTCATTTCGTTGGGCGCACGCCCGTCGTTTCTTGACATGTATATCTCCGGATTTCTGATAGCGGGTTAATGATATTGAGGACTTAAAAATAAGGCAGGTAAAATAACAGGTATTGAGGGTGAATTCAACGAGGGTGGGGGTGGGCCTGCGGTTTTCCGGAGGAAATCGGGGGATGGGGTGGCGCCGAGAGTCTCTTGAAACCTGTTTTACACCTACTTTCAATCATTTCCGGCTACTTTTGGGGAATCCACATAACTCATTAAATTAATTGATTTTAAACTTAAAAGTCATTAACCTGATATTAATAAAAGTGGCAATCCTCATCAATTTTACAGCGGAAAAAACATGGACTCATATTTTCAGGATGGCGTGAAGCTTAAAGGCGTATTGCACAGCAAAGGCGTCCTTCACATCGGTGGAGAATTTGAAGGAGAACTTTTTTCAACGGATCATCTGGTCATTGGCAAAGGAGGTTTTGTCAAAGGCAATATCAAAACCTTTGACATTACCAATATGGGGACCATCCATGGCGATGTGGTGGCTGAAAATAAAGTGAATCTTAAAGAGGAGAGTGAAATTACCGGCGACATTTCCACCCATCAGTTGATTGTGGATGAGGGCTCCAGTTTTGAGGGCAGTTGTAAAATGACCAAGGCCAAGCCCCAAACCAAAACAGCTCCTCTCTTAAAAAAAAAAGCACCAGCTGAACCCCTGAAAGAAATCGTGGCATCTCCTGCAGTGGCCGTTCAGGAGAGTTTCACTGAGAACTTTGAAATTCCTTCCAGTAAATCGCATAAACCCGAGCAACCTAAAAAATCAGTTTTCAGCTTTATTACCAGAATCCCCAAGCCGGGTAAAAAGATGGTGGGAGTTGTTGCCGGTTTGGTGACGATTGGTGTTGTGGCCATGCAGTATTCCGGTCCTGCGCCCAACAGCGTTGCTGATTTTCTGAATAAGGGCACCGCTTTTCTGGATGAAAAGAAATTTTCGGATGCCGAAGGTGAATTTTTGAAGGCTCTGAAAGTATCCCGTAATAATCCCCACGTTTACGCCGGGCTCGGTGAAGTCTACCTGCAAAAGAAGGAATGGAACCAGGCGTTGACCCAGTTCCAGAGGTCTCTGGACCTGAAACCCCAGGAAAACACCTATCGCATCAAACTCGCCAAAGTATATTCCGGCAAAGGTCAGGTTAAAGAAGCCGCGGATATTTACCAGGCCGTCATTGATCAAGATCCCCAAAATCCACAAGCCTTTTACGAGTTGGGTGTTTTAAAGCTGAAGGAGGGCGCCAGAGAGGACGGTGTTGCCGCGCTTAAAATGGCTTCCCGAGTAGACCCCGAATTTTACAAACCCCACCGCATGCTGGCGGAATTGTTCATGGAAGAAAATAAAATTCCCGAAGCCATCCAGGAAATGAAACAGGCCGTTCGGGTGCAGAAAGATGAACCCGAGCTTCATCTTGTTCTGGCGGAGTTGTTGATTAAGAACAACCAGGAAGAGGATGCGGTCGGTGAGTATGAAAGGGTAATCGAGTTGTTTCCCGATAATCTGAAAGCCCGCATGAAAGTGGCGGACTGGTATCTGCAAAAGGGGGATTTAGGGAAATCCATGGAGACCTATAAGGCTGCGGAAAAAATCGATCCCCAGAACGACGTTATCCACACTCAATTGGGAAAAATTTACCTGACCAACAACCATAAGGATGAAGCGGAGTTGTCCTTGCGCAAAGCGGTGCAAATGAACGATCAGAATGGTGAGGGATATTACCTGCTGGGCAAACTCCTGAGCCAGGATCAGAAAACCGATGAAGCGCGGAAAGCTCTGGAATCAGCGGTAGAGTTGGATCCTCAACTGGGCGGTGCGCATTATGAATTGGGTCAAATTTTAATGGCGTCCAATGAGATCGCCCCGGCGGTTCAATCGCTGGAGAAAGCGCTAAAGGCCGACCCTGAAAATATAACCTATATGCTGGCTTTGGGTTCTGCTCAAACAGAGAACAAGAATCCCAACCGGGCAGTGGAGGTTCTACAGGAAGCGGTCAAAAAGGAACCGAATAACGGCGATGTTTACAGGGAGTTGTGCGAAGCTTATAAAAAGAAAGGCTTTTATAGGGTCAGTATCGACCATTGTGAAAAGGCGATAAAGCTTCTTCCGGATTCCCCGCCTGTCATGAACCGCCTGGCCTGGTTGTATGCAAAAAAGAAAACCCGGCTGAGCATGGCTAATCGATTATCTGAAAATGCGGTCAAAGCAGATCCACAAAACCATAAGTACCTTGATACGCTTGCGGAGGTTTATTATGTCCGCGGTAAAACCGATAAAGCTATCGAAACTATTGAAAAGGCCCTGGCGATCGATGCGGACAACCGTTTATATAAGCAACAGCTGTGGCGTTTCAAGCATATCAAACCCCCCACATCCAAATCTAAAGCGGTAGAAGAAGAAACCACCGCCTCCAATTCAACGGAAGAAACTCCCGAGCCGGAAACAGTCAGCAATGAGGGAGAGGAAGGGACAGACTCTGGAACCGCTTTGGATGCCGTGGAGGATTCCCCGGATACTTCTGGTGAAGGTGAGTCTCAAGGGTTATCTGAATCCCCGGCGGTGCCTGAGGAACTTTAGCTTTAAAGAATTCCCATACCCTTCAGTCCCAGATACAAAAAATAGCATACCAGCAGAATTATGCCGTCGGGCTTGTTCAATTCATGTTTTCGCTTGATGAGAAGCAAGAGCAGGCAGGTGATACCGGTAGTAATCAGCAGGTCGGGTCGAATAGATGCTTTAATGCTAAGGGGATTCAAAAGGGCGCTGGCTCCCAGAACCATAAAAATATTAAAAATATTGCTGCCAAAAATATTTCCCAAAGCCATTTCCCCATGTCCCCGCCGCGCGGACATCAGGGAAGATACAATTTCGGGTAAACTGGTTCCCAGTGCCACAATTGAAATTCCGATAAACCATTCGCTGATGCCCATTTCCCGTGCGATATGGACTGAGCCGTGGACCATCCAATCCGCTCCCAGGATAAGCAACGCCAGTCCCCCGAGTGTCAGCAGGGATTGATGCCCCATCCCTTTGTTTGAAAAAAGGGTGAATTCCTCCTCCAATTCAAATTCCCCGCCTTCATCGTCTTTAAGTGATCGCCAGAGGTAAATACAAAGTCCCGATACCAGTGCGAGACCTTCCAGCCGGGACAATTCATAATTCCATGCCAGGTATAAAATAAGAAAAGAAGCAATCAGCAGGGGAGGGGCTTCGGATTTCAGTCGCTTCTGTTGAATGGATAGAGAGGTAATCAGAGCCGTTAACCCAAGGACCAGTCCCACATTAGCGATATTACTGCCAATGACGTTTCCTACAGCAACCTCGGCTTCTCCCTTCAGGGAGGCCAGTATGCTGACCGCCAGTTCCGGAGAAGAGGTACCGAAGCCCATAATGGTTGCTCCTATGACAAAGGGGCTGATTTTCAAACGATGGGCGATCCTCAGGCTTCCTGTGATCAGGCACTCTCCTCCCACGTAGAGTAACGCGAGGCCTGCCAGTATATAAAAGAAGTCTGTAATCATAAAGGTCAGCTGTTGTATAGGAACCGATTCAAAAATCAGGCTCAGTTGTATTGGAATGCGAGCTGAAAGGGAGCGGTTCGATGATTGGCGAAAGCCGGAATGATATGGGTTAAAACAATTTGGATGTTATGAATCCTGTCAGGAAAATGATACTAGAATTAAAACGGAAATTCATGGAAAAAGGTAAATAAAAACCAGGGAACCCAATGGGAACCCTGGTTTTATGATTTATGGCCGGAGAATTTTTTAACTACCTTCTCTTTTGGGAGGCGTGGTTTTCATTTCTTGACCATCCTTGCTTCCTTCTTCCTCTTTTTTGTGGTCGGCGCTATCATCATGATCTTTTTTACCGGCACTGCCTTCCTCCATGTGGCCTTTGTCGTCTTGTGAGTGCTTCTTGTCTTTATATTCCCCATGGGAGGATTGGTCCATTTTACCCCCGGAACCCTCTTCCATGTGTTTTGCATCATCGGCCCATGCCAGGCCGGAAACCGCCAGGACGAAAGAGAAGATCAGAATGGATGATAGTACAGCTGTCTTTTTCATGAACAACTCCTGAAAAAAGTATGGAACGAGTTAATCAGAAACCGCACAGGCTTTTCACCTTTGGCGAGGTTGAAACTGCCTGAACCAATTGCATCGCCCTTTAGTCGATGCTTGTTGGTTAATATTACAAAGAAAAAGCAGATATTTGGGAAAATACAATAAAACAATATAAAAAACCCCCACCTTGGCAAGGCGGGGGTTAAGCGGGTCTTAAATAGAATTACGACTTTTTGCGGATTACGGTACCCTTATATCCCATCTGTTCAATTCTTTCCTGGTTCTGGATGGCTTGGTTATTGGTATCAAACCCACCTACCCGGACAATAAACAACCGCGAATCGATATTCATTTGCTTTACGCTGGTAAAAATACCGTTTTGAGCCATTTTTTGTTTAAACGCTTCGGCCCTGTCTCTGGATTTCTCTTTGCTCAGAACAATGGAATAACTTCCATTATCATTTTTTTTCAGTTGGGGATTCAGCCCTTTATTTTTCAGTTCAACCATCATATTTTGAGGGCTTTCCTCATCGGCAAAACCTCCAATAAAGACCACGTGCATTGAGGAACGGGTTGTTCGGGTTTGCACCAACGGCGAAAATCCGCCAGTCATCAGTTTTTTAATCACCCGGTCGGCATTGGCCTTGACAGAGAAGGCCCCCACTTGAATGAAAAATGCGCTTTGTTCCGCGGTGAGTTCGCGGGCATTGGCTTCGGGAATCGCTGGCGCAGAAACAGGCTCCAATGTTGCTGTTTGTTCCGGTGACTGTTGAATTCCTGTCATAAAAGGGGATGATCTTTCAGCTTCCGGCCTTGAGGACTTGATAGGTGAGTTGATTGTTGTCTTTGGAGAGGCCGGAATGGTGGAGCTGCCTTTGGCTTCTTCCCGGTTCTTTTGGAGCATGGAAATCACTTCATTTTCCAGGGGGCTTAAATCCTTTGAAGGGGAGTCTTCTGCGGCAGAATCTTCTATTGCATCGTCTTCAGAGTCTGCTTCCGCTTCTGGAGCCTGTTGATCCACCGGGAAGGGAATTGGTTTTGGAGTTGGTCCAGGTATTACCTGAGGTGTTTGAGCCACCTGGGAGTTTTCCTCTAAAAATGCAGGTAGGGGTAAACTACCGTTTTGGACTCCTGTATAAAGGACATAAAATAATCCCACCGCCACCAGCATCAGGAAAAGAGTTCTGGTATTGTTAGAACGTATTTTCTTGGCGATTTCATCCCGAGCTTCTTTTTCGGCATCAAAAATCAAATCATCTATCCTTTTAATGGTTTTTTTATTTTGGTGTCGTTCACTCTTTTGCGGTTCGTTAAAAAGTTTTGCAGACATGATGTTATGGGAGTGAAAGGGTTATTAGGAGACTCAATATTTTTGCTGAGGGTTGACTTGCGACGGGGTGGCCACGGGCTGATTAAAAAAATGCGGAGCGGGAAAAAATCTGTTAATTTGATAGAGTCGGTTACGGGAACAGCCAGTTCCACCATCCGTTTAACCCAAAACAGTATATATTTCGGTAATTATTGTGTCAAGCTAAAGTCTTTGATTTTTAAATGGTTATGAGTAAAGTCACGATTGTTAATTTAAACAAATTTTAACAAATCATCTGATGCTTTCAAAACCTGATATTTCCGTCAAATTAGGCGGTTTACTGCTGAACAATCCGGTTATTGCCGCTTCGGGAACTTTCGGCTATGGATTGGAGTTTACTCCGTTTCTTGATCTCAACCGATTGGGCGGATTTTGCACCAAGGGGTTATCCCTTCAACCCCGGACCGGCAATCCGGTTCCCCGCGTGTTTGAAACGGCTTCCGGCATGCTCAATGCCATTGGCCTGGAAAATGTCGGTTTCGAACGATTCCGGGATGAAAAGCTGCCTCTGCTTCAAAACTACCGGACGTGCCTCATTGCCAATTTTTTCGGGGAAACCATAGCCGAGTACACTGAAATGGCGGCAAAGCTTTCGCAGCAGGACCGCCTCGATGCCCTGGAGATGAATATTTCCTGCCCCAATGTGGAAGAAGGTGGCCTGGCCTTCAGTTCAAGTCCTCAAATTGTGGAGCAGGTGGTGAAAGCCGTACGTCCTGCCACCCAAAAATTTTTGATTGTGAAACTGTCTCCCAATGTGACCGATATCCGCAAAATCGCTCAGGCGGCGGAAGAAGCGGGAGCCGATGCGGTATCGCTGGTCAATACCTGTGTGGGGATGGCGCTGGACATTGAAACCCGCAAACCCTTCCTGGCGAATGGCAGTGGCGGGTTGTCGGGACCGGCGATCAAGCCGATCGCCCTGAATATGGTGTATCAGGTAGCCCGGACGGTGAGCATTCCCGTGATCGGCATCGGTGGAATTCGCACGGCGGAGGACGCGCTGGAGTTTCTAATGGCCGGGGCCTCGGCGGTTCAGGTGGGCACCGCCAATTTTTTTGATCCCACTGTCACCATCAAAATTATTGAGGGAATTGAGCGTTGGTGCGCTGCCAGGGGAGTTAGTCGTTTAAGTGAGATTTCTCCCGGTAAATAGGCGGTATTAAGGGATATAAACTCTGGGAACCCGTCTGCCGACCCCACACAGAATTTCATAGGAAATGGTTTCAGCCAGGGCGGCCATTGCATCGACTTCGATGGTTTCCTGTCCCTGCCGGCCGAACAGCACCACCTCGTCGCCTTCCTGCACCCCATCAATATCGGTAACATCAACCATACACATATCCATGCAAATGGTTCCCACCTGAGAAACTTTGTGACCCCTGACCAGAACCTGCATCTTGTTGGTCAATATTCGTTCCAGGCCATCTGCATAGCCAACCGGGAGGGTGGCAATGAGGCTGTTGCGCTGGGTAACGAATTTTTTACCGTAACTCACCGGTGTTCCCTTGGGCAGTGAGTTGATTGTCAGTATTTTGGTTTTCCATTGCATGACCGGTAACAGGGAAAAATTTTTATTTTTAAGGGTCAAGGACTCCACCACAGTTGCCAGGCCCTGAGTGGGCAGGGCGCCGTACAGGGCTATTCCGGGACGCACCAGATCGAACTGGCTCTCCGGAAATTGGAGCAGGGCCGCGCTGTTGGCGCAATGGGCTAAAGGGATATTAAACTTTGCCTTTTTTAATTGGTCGAGGGCGGACTGGAAGCGTTCAATCTGGTTCTGGGTGAAGGCGGGGTCTTCGTCGTCGGCGGATGAAAAGTGCGTGAAGATCGACTCAATCCTGATATTTTTAAAACCTTGAAGGTATTCGACAAGGCCGGTGATATCATCCGGAGGAACGCCGAGCCGTCCCATTCCGGTATCAACTTTCAAGTGAACTCCCACTTCCTTTCCCAGTTGACTTGCCCGCTGCGAAAGCATTTTGGCCAGCGACCGGCTGTACAGGGTAGTAGTCAAATCGTTTTGAATCAGATCATCAACTTCGTCCGGTAAGACTCCGACCAGCACATGAATGGGTGCGCGGATGCCCTGTTCCCTCAGTTCGATCCCCTCGGCCACAATGCCCACGCCCAATGTATCTGCCCCGGCTTCGAGCAAAGCCTGAGTGCAGGGCAGGGCGCCATGACCGTAAGCGTTGGCCTTGACGACGGCCATCATTTTCACGCCGGGTTTCAGCAGAGAGCGCAAAGCCTGCGCATTGTGCTGAAGGTTGGATAAATAAATTTCCGCAACCGTGGCACGGTGTAAACCCGGCAGGTGGGTGGATTGAATTTCTATTGAATCGGAAATAATGATCTCCTTTATTCCCTTCGGGTGCGGCCCGTGGCCGAGGTCCGGCCCATCACCGTGGCTTTCCCCGCCGTTCGAACCGGTCGACACGACAGGAAAGCGTCGTCTTTAACGGATTTTCGTATCTGGTAACCCCGGTCGCTGTAGAAATTGTAAGCCATGGCGTTGATGCCGCTTTCCTCGATACACCAATAGGTAAATCCGCAGCCTTCAGGAAAGACGTAATCGAGGTGAACAATGTCTCCGTTAAAATCGGAATTTTTACTGTCGTGGTCGTACAGATTACGGCATTCCTGACTTTTGGGCAGGCGCCAGTCTTCGTATCCTGCAAATTTTTTCTCATTCAGTCGGGCGACAAACTTGTGGGCCCCTTTCCAACTGCACCATTTTCCTCTTTTCTGATAGCTGTCCACTTTAAGCCACATCAATTTATATTTGGTATCGGTGACGGTACCGTCGCCGTTATCAACAAAACGTTCTCCTTCAGCCATGGGTTAAATCCGTGAAAATTTAAAATTAATAGGATGGGTCGGGTCAGGTAAACGTGACCTACACATTAATTTTTCTATTATAATTCAATAGTTTTATTGAAACAAAAATTAATATCGGTGTAATGAGGGCAGGCAGGGCTTTAAAGGGAATATAAGGCGATTAATATTTCACCAATGATTTACTGTTGTAAGAAACCATTAATTTTGTGGTATTTTGTCTTCCTTAAACGATGACAAGTCTATACCGGATTTCCGGATAGCATTAATCCTATCTGAGGCAAGCGAACAATGGCTAAGATTGAAATTCAGAGTTTTTTTTTCGACCTGATTCATTGTAAGGACAAGATCATCAGCACGTTTGATGAGTTTGATGAAAAGTTCGGGGACGATGAACGAGGTTCCCTCGTAGCCGGAATTCGTGAAATGGGAGACGCTGATCTTGTCAACCTCCTGATCAATATTCAAAGAATGGCTTCCGGATACGGGCAGATTAAGGAGTTGATGGATGCAGCGGAGGAGGAAGAGCTCCGAAAATCTCTTGAGGACGACGATGACGACGATGACGACGATGATGACGATGACGATGACGACGATGACGACAAAAGCTAGCGCATTGATTCGGGAAGCTCATAAAGGTTCGTCCGAATGATTCTGATAGGCAAGCGCATTGTTTTTACATTTCTGATCATTGGAATTTTTATATCTGCTTGTGATAAGAAATCGGAGACTCTTCCTTCCCAGAAGATTTCTAAAGAGGATGGCAAGGCGATGGTCCTTGTTCCTGCCGGCGAGTTCGTTATGGGGACCGACCGTACCGATCCGGAAAACACCCACCTGAAGATTGGCACCGTCAAGCCACTTTATAAAGACCAGCATCCGGAGCATAAGGTTTATCTCGATGCATTTTATATCGACCAGTATGAAGTGACCAATCTTGAGTACCAGCGTTTTATCGAGGCCACTCAATTTCCCGAGTTTCCCGGTCACTGGGAAGATGGTAAATTTCCTGAAGGAAAAGGAGACCTTCCAGTTACCAATGTCACCTGGCGGGAGGCGTTTACCTATGCGCTTTGGGCGGGCAAACGATTGCCTACCGAAGAGCAGTGGGAAAAGGCGGCGCGTGGTACAGAGGGTCGGCTGTTCCCATGGGGAGAGGAATATCATAAGGGCTGGGCCAATATCGGGGTGGATGGCGCCAAGGCTCTGGTGACGGGCGGAAGTTATCCAAAGGATATCAGCCCTTATAAGGTTTATGATCTTGCGGGCAATGTCATGGAGTGGACTATGAACTGGTACCAGCCCTATCCGGGGAACGATTATCAGTTTAAAAAGTTCGGTGAAGAATTCAAGGTGATTCGCGGAAATGGATTTCAAAAAGGGGGGCATTACTTTTTGGAAGAGTACCGCTTCACGTTTTACCGGACCGAGGCCAGGCCTGACGAATATTTTGAGAATGTCGGATTCCGGTGCGTCCTTCCGGTTATACCGGCCAAATGATCTAATTCGTTTTGTCGGGCTTTCTTTTTAAAGGGCGCCACCAAAAGGAAGAAAAGACCACTGCCGCAAAAGCCATATCAATAATAAAAACCATGCGGGGAGTGAACCATTCCATGTATATGATTCGGTTCAACCAGGTGGCGAGAAAGGACCCTTCGTAGGATTCCCCCCTCGAAGCTTCTTCCAAAAGGGTGAGAGGGCAGGGTATTTGCAGGATCATCAGCAAAGTGATGAAGGCGAGAACTGCCGCGTGAAACAAGCGAAATCGGCGATGGTTCGTGATTATTGCCACCGGAAACCCGATAACCACGAATAAAATCACGATAAAATGCAATATTAGTAAAAATATCGCCATCGTCCGTGCCATCCCAGGGGGTTATTAAGTGTTTCGAGTACTCTACTCCAGAATGGTATTTTCCAGAATCGCTTCCTTCAGAAGGGCTTTTGATATGTTGGCGTCCACCAGATAGGCGTCTTTGAGATTGGCCTTGCTGAAGTTGGTGCCGTGAAGGTTGGACTCCAGGAGAAAAGCGCTTTTCAGGTTGGCTCCTTCCAGGTTGGCATAGGTTAGATCTGCCCCCTCCAGATTGATTTCTTCCATCTCGATACCCTTGCAGTATGAATCCTTCAGTTCACATCCAATCATTTCAGCATGCGAGAGCTTGACGCCCTTGAAGGTGCAGGAATTGAAATCGGAGAATTTCAAAATGGCACCTCTGAGATCACTGTTGGTGATTTTGGAGAATCCGAAGTCTGAACCGCGGGCATTGATTCCGTTCAGTCGCGAACTCGAGATATCGACTGATTTGGCATAAGTGTACATTAAGCGGGCAAAGCAAAGGTCGCTGTTTTGGATTTTTGCTGAGGAAAGATTGCTATGGCTTATATTGCTCCCCCGGAAACGGCATCCTTTGATCTGGGCCGAAGCAAAATTGGAACTTTCAAGCCGGGTATTTTTGAAATCGCAGTTGATCAGGGTGGCCTCTTCGAAATTCGCGTTTTCAAGATTTGAAGATGTGAAGTTGACGTTTTTAATTTTTGCGTTTTTGAAACTGGTATTTTTGAGATTTGCCTGGGAAAAGTTTATTTCAACAAGTTCCGATTTATCAAACCGAGTTTCCGAAAATATGGAAAAAATAAATGAAACCCCATTCAGGCTGATTCCCTGGAGATCGTAATTAGTAAAGTTAACACCATCTTGAACAGTGTTACTCAACGTAAGAGCAAGAATTTCTTCAATATTTGACATAGAATAATCCTGCTGGCGAATTGAAATCGTTTGTTTGGGCCGGTAACCTGAAAACTGGGGATTTCTCCGATTTATTTTTCAGCATGTGGTGATTCTTCTGTGGTTGTGGACGATTTTAAATAGCTCATGATATAGGTGTTCAGCCAATAAAGGTTCATGGTGTCTCTACGGCTTCCTGGCACGAATACTTTCAGGAAGCTGGGATTGTCCAGTTCATGGTCGGCGATTTGGGGACGCAAATCTTTCAGGGCCCGTCCCATGCAATTTATACCCGAATATGTTTTGCAGAACAACTCCCCCCAGGACGTCAGATAAATAGTAACCGCACTTCGAATGCGTTCCAGTCGTCTGGTTAGATAATTCGAGTATTCTTTTTGGGTTGTGCAATCCTTGATGTTGCCAATGGTGATTTCCCGTGGGATGGGGTTCCCAAAGTCGACAATAGTAAAAACCTGTTTGATGTAAGCGTTTGCAAGTAAATCTGAATTGGAAATTTCCGCAATATTGACTTGCGCCAGAAAGCTGGACAGGTCGCGTAACAGGGTATTTAAATCCTGATCCTTGATCGATTGTTGTTCAGCTCTCAGCAGGAGGCTGGTGCTCGAATTGTACAAGCTGTTAAAACAGGTGAAGGCTATCAAAAACTGTAGGGTGGAGGCCTTTTTGATTATATTTTCCTGCGGAATAAGTTCCAGCAGAGCCAGTGTTTTTCCCCGTATCAGGTACCAGGTTCCCTTGGCCCTGGGATTAGTCTGGTGTAAGTAAAATGTCAGTTCTTTTTCGCTGGTATCTCCATCGACCAAAGCGAACAGGTTTTCAACTTTGTTGACGGTTTTTCGGTAAAAGCTGAACAGTTTTCGTCCCAGAAGGTGAGTATCCTTTTCAGTGATCAGGCTGTGGCCCGTCCCCAGTTTGGAATTGGCTTCTGATATTTTTTTGTAGGAATTCATCAGGATTTGATTCATCTCGTTACCCAGGGCTACTTTTTCCATCATCTGCCAATCGAGATAAGAATTGAGTTTTTCCACTTTTTCAGGGTCCCAGTCCCAGTCATTGATGAGTTCAATAATCATTTTCTTGTTGGGATCTTTACTGCCGTGAATCAACTCGTAACTGTTGACCTTGGAACCGGTTTTTAGATAAAAAGCTGTGCGCAGGGCGTCCACTTCGCGTTCTGTTTTGGTGGTAAAAAAATATTTCTCCACCCTTTCGAACAGGTTTTTGTAGGTATCGATTTTTTCATAGGGAATGCCGCTGAATACCTTTTTTTTGATCTCATGGCAGAGCAGGTTGGATTGAGTTTTATTGAACATGTATTCTTCGAGCAGGCCCATTTTGATGAGTGTTTTGAATGGAGCCCGGAAGGATTTGATCAGAGTCCAGATTGACCCTCCAAAAAACTCGCCCTGAGAAATATCATCGACATTGCCGGTATCCAGAAAGTCATCCGGATTCAACAGGGTTTGATTGGATCTGACCAGCTCATACAGCTTCTCATACATGCGATCGTCGGTATGCAGGGGAACAATCCACCAGAAGGGAATTTTTCCTCCCATGATAACGGCGGTCCGGTACATCTCTTCTTTTAACAATTTTGCCTGGGCTGACCCGGTGCTTTCGGAATCGCTCTCTCCAAAAATGTTATTCCGGACATCCAGGGTATCGTTGTTGAAGAAGTGGATTTCAATTTGAAAACGGTCCCAGGTCCATTCTTCAATGAGTTTCAACTTTTTGTCGAATAACTCGAGTCTTTCGGCAGAGACGCTGTTTTTGTCAACAAACAGTGTGAAGTCCAGATCGGATTTTTTACTTTGCGCGATGGAACCGGTACTTCCCATCAGCAATACGGTTCTAATAAACGGGGAATGATTTTCTCCCCCTCGCAGGATGATTTCGGGGAACAGCTTTTCCGCCGCCATCCGGCATTCCTGATTGATTTCGAAATTATAAATACCTGCAGGGACATTATCTTCAATGTAGCCTGGGAGTCCTTCCTGGTTGATATGCAGCAACCGGGGTATGAGGGTGAAGACCAGTCGGTCATTGGGAGACAAGGTCTCCAGAATGCGGTTGATTTTGTATTGGTTGTAACGCAGGAACAACTGGCGGTTATTGAACAGCGTATTGGATATTTTGGTTTTGGCGTCGTGCATAAGTTGCCAGTAAAACGGTTAAATGGTTCTTAAAATCCCTTCTTTTAATTATAAGGGTTTGGGGGATTAATACCCGATATTTTTGCTTGATTTCGCGAATGAAGAAATTTCGGGTGTAAAGCCTTTTTGTGTCGGCAAAAACCGGGTTTAGGTTATATAATTAAATGCCAGCAATGATTCGTTTGCAGACTCTCTTGAGTCTGCTCCCGCCTTATCGCGGTGAGGTTGGGCCGGAGAACAGGTCCTCTCACCCTTATTTTAAAACCTTCAACTCGCTGACTTCTGTTGGAAGAGAAACCCCGCTTACTCAAATCAAAACTGTACTGGGTGGGCATTCTGTATTTTGCTGAAGGATTCCCGCTTGGGGTCTTTTATGACGTGTTTCCGGTTCACTTCCGGCAACAGGGGGTCGACTTGTGGCAAATCGGCTTTATGAGCCTTCTGGGTCTGGCCTGGACTCTCAAATTTTTATGGGCGCCTGCTGTCGATTATTACCGCCACCACCGGCGTTGGATATTCGTCATGGACTTTCTTATGGGATTGGTCCTGCTGGCTTTTGCGATCATCCTGGATTTCGGCCCCTGGGTATGGCTCGCTATCGGATTGTTCACAATATTTTCGGCGACCAGTGATATCGCTATTGACGGCTACACCATCGAAATGCTGGATAAGAATGAATTGGGGATGGCTAACGGTATCCGCAACGGCATGTATCGTGTGGGCATGCTGGCCGCTGGTGTGATTTTAATCCTCAGCGATTATCTGTCCTGGAGCGCAACCTACCTGGCCGGTACCGCCATTTTGTGCCTGTGCGGGGTGGTGTGTCTGATGGCGCCTAAAGAGAAACCGTACCACACCCGATCGGTCCACTCGGTCAAAGCGGAATGGATCCTTCTGATCCGGCATCCTTATGCCCTGGCACTGGTATACCTTTTTCTGCTGGGAGCGGTGCGGCTGGTGGACTGGAAACTGGATTTTTCCGAAGGACTTCCCTGGTTATGGCCGGGACTGCTTTTGTTCACGGGAGCGATTCTTTTACTGAGTCGAAGCGTGGCGCGTTCCAATGCCGAAAACAGCCAATCCTTGCGCGAGGATTTAAATGATGGGCCCATGTTTGGGGCCTTGTTCGAGCTGGCCCAGCGTCCTTATATTATTCCCATCATTATTTTTATTCTCATTTACAAGCTGGCTGATTCTTCCATGGGCTTTATGGTCAAGCCTTTTTGGGTTGATGCCGGGTTTACCGCCACTGAAATCGGGCTGGTTTCAGTCAATATCGGACTGGGTTTGTCGATTGCAGGAGGATTGGTGGGAGGCTGGTTCACCGACCGTTTTGGAATTTTCAAGGGAATCTGGATTCTGGGGCTGGCTCAGGCCGTCTCCAACCTGGGGTATGCCGGTGTCGCTTTTATGATTCCCCCCATAGGGAATGGTGTTGAGCTGGCCACAAACTACAAATTGATGATGTACGGTGCCAGTGTGGTGGAGTCTTTTACCGGAGGGTTGGGGTCTGCCGCTTTTCTGGCTTTTATGATGGCAATCGTTAATAAAAAACGTTCAGCCTCCGAGTATGCCCTGCTGTCTTCGATTTTTGCCCTCAGCCGTTCCGTCGCCGGTTGGGCCGGGGGATTCGGGGCGGAAGCGATGGGATACGGACCTTATTTCACGTTAACTTTCTTTCTGGCATTTCCTGCCTATTTGTTTCTTCCCTGGGTGAAGCGGATGCTTGAATACACCAAAAATTGGGATTAGTTTGAAGTGACCACGACCCAAATTATATATCTGCATGGTTTTGCCTCGAGTCCGCAATCGAAGAAAGCTTCGGCCTTTAAGAAACGGTTCGATGAATTGGGATTGTCTCTTTCGATACCGGACCTTGAGGGCGGCGATTTCAAACATCTGACTATTTCCGGTCAAATGCAGGTTATCCGTGAAACGATGGATGCTTTTCCAGGTAAAACCTTTGCTCTGATCGGAAGCAGTATGGGGGGATATCTGGCGGCGCTGACCGCTCAAGCCCGGCCAGATGTTAAAGCTACCTACCTGATGTGCCCGGGATTTAATTTTTTCCGAAGATGGCGGGCGGCGCTCCCGAAGAATGTTGGCAAGGAGGAAGGCGGTTCGGGGTTGATTGAGGTTTTCAATTATCGTTACAATAAAATCATGGTGCTGGATTTGGGTATTTTTGCGGATGCTGAAAAATGGCAGGAAATTAACTTTGACCGGCCTGTACCCACCCGAATTGTTCACGGCGTTCAGGATGATACGGTAGATATTGGAGAGTCACGGAGTTTTTCCCAAAATCATCATTGGGTTAGCCTAAAAGAGGTGGATTCTGATCACAGCTTACTATCTCATTTGGAATGGATTTTAGAAGATTGTATGAATTTTTTCCAAAAACAGGGGCTGATCCAGGTTTAGACTGGAGTATGGATTTTTATTAATGGGCGTCACCAGGAAATGAAGGATTATGATAGATAATTCCCCATCAAGTAATAAACGCCATTCCTTGTTACTGGTCGATGACGATCCGGAAATTCTGACCCTGTTGCAGGCCAAACTGGGGAAAGAGCCCTTTGAAATTTTTACTGCCGCTGAAGGAGAGACTGCTTTATCAATCGTTCGAACTAAGAAACCTGATTTAGTCGTTTTAGATGTCAACCTTCCCGGCCTGAGCGGATTGGAAATTTGCCGGTCCCTGCGTGGAGATAGAGCCACGCGGGATATTCCCATTATCATATTATCCGCCCGGAGCGACGAAATTGATCGCGTTTTGGGGCTGGAATTCGGAGCGGATGACTACGTCACCAAACCGTTCAATGCGCAGGAGTTGATTTTGCGCATTAATAATGTATTGAAACGCGTTTATAAAAAGGTAGCGGTCAGTGAAGGATTTAAAAGGGGAGATTTTACTGTGGATTTCCTTAAACACGAAGTGACCGTTAAAGGCCAACCTGTACAGCTTACCCTCACAGAATTCAAACTGCTTTCAAGTCTGCTTGAGAGCGTCGGTCAGGTGAAAACCCGTGAGTATCTCCTGGAGCATGTTTGGGAACATGGCGACGGCGTTTTCTCCCGCACAATCGACACCCATATTCAGAGATTGCGCACCAAACTGAAAGAAGCCGGCAATTATATAGAAACCGTTCGGGGAGTGGGTTATCGGTTTCAAGAGTAATCGGTTCTTGTAATTGGCTGGCGGATATCTCTTCAGCGTTATTCCTCGCGATTGAGTCCCTTCTACCGAAAATTGTTACACAACTGTAGCATTACCTTAATCTGATGTTAATGTATATCTCCTATATTAAGAGCATGCAACCACCAACAAATGAAGAGGTTATCATGCAAACATCAAATGTAAATCAGTCGGGGTATCCGGCGAGCGTGGGAGGGAGGCTGAAATATTGGAGAAAAGTTTCAAAGTTAAGGCTTGTAGACGTAGCCGCACTCATTAGCGTGTCCCAAGGTTCTTTATCGGATTTGGAAAATGACAAGTCCCTTCCTTCAGCAACCACACTGACGGGTCTTTGTCAAAAAAGCGACATGAATATTTGCTGGCTTCTTACCGGCCAAGGATCCATGGTCAGTAAGGATGAGAAGTTAAATGTGGAGTCCACTGCGGTCAGTGAGCTGATGAACTGGATGCAGGACAAGGATTTTCGCAAAACAGTGACTAAACTTCTCAATATTTTTGAAAAGGGTTCGCCTGAACAAAAGGCGCAGATCCGAGGTTTTATCGCCGGGGTTGAGGCGGATAATTAATAGCTAAACCTTTTTTTATTTTATCGGGCAAGGCTGGAATTCTGGGTCCAGCCTTTTTTTCCGTCCGGTAATTCTATTTCGCTCCATTGTTCCTTTTCCTGTGAAACAGAAACGAGAGCCCCTTGATGCAATTGGAACAAGGTGGTTGAGTCGGTATTCCATCCAGAGTGAATGTCTATCGTTTTTGGGAGGACCACTCCGAAATTCTGGCGGGATTCCAGATACCCTCGAAATCCGGTAGACATCAACGCCAATATCAGAAGCCCCAGGAGAATATTCCGGGCCGACCGACTGGCCTGTGTCTTGATATGCAACCAGACAGCCATAGTGACCCAAAACGCGAGGTTGAGCCAGAGCAGGGCCCTGGTGTGTTCTTTCAGGTTGAAGTCACGCGTCCAGAATAAAACCGATTCCAAAAGATGCGCTTTTCGCCCGTCCAGCTGATCCTCCGTTTGGCGGACGGCGTATTCCAGATTGGCTTCTACATCTTCATCCCGCGGCAGAAGATTTTGGGCTTTGGCGTAATTCAGAACGGCTCTTGCCAGATTTCCTGTCCGGAAATAAGCGTTTCCAAGATTAAAATACAGATGTCCGTTTGTCTTCCCTTCGGCGAGGGCCTGCTCATAAAGCTCCACCGCTTCCTGAAATTGATTTTGATTATAAAGTTGGTTCGCCTGTGTTATTTGGGAAGAAGACTCACCAAAAACCGTTCCGGACCACAGGGCGGTCATCCCCAGAAATAGCATTACTTTCAATTTCAGTTGGGTTCCGGTCATGATTTTTTCTCCAGACGATCCAGCAGATTTCTGGATTCCTGAATTAAAACCTCCGGAGAACTGGTCTCCGCCGATGCATATTGAAGCGTTTCAAATTTTTCCAGAAGTTTTTGCGTGTCCTGAACATCCTCCGGACTGAAATTTCCCTTTAATAATTTGTCCTTCACTTCGCTGGATGTGATGGCAGATCCCTGTACGTTTAAGATATTTCCGATGTATTCACGAAGGATCAGGGACAATGCCCGGACAAAATCCCGCTGATTCGAATTCAATGGAAGCGCTTCCAGTTGCTTTAATGCCTGCTTATGGGCGCCGTGGCTTCGTGAAAAGGCAATATCGTGTTTCAGCCGCTGTCTGTGATTGTAGGCCCATGCATAAACCATAAACAGTCCCGCAGGGATCATCAGCCCCAAGGTGATCCAAAGGACAGCGCTGAGGGAAAGGATATGATTATCGAAAACCTCCGGTCCGGTGTGTATTGGAAGGATATCCTCCCCAACTTTACGCACTGTATCGCTTTCTCCGGCGGCGTTCAGTGTGCCGGGTCCGATGACTTTCAAATCCGGATCACTTTTTCCGGGCAAAGCTTTCAAGGCGAGGGGAAGGGTCTCCGCGAAAACGTAATTTCTCTGGGTGGGATCAAAATAGCTCAGAGAAATGGGAGGAATTTTCAGTTCACCCTCTTTTAGTGGGACCAGGGCATAGGTATGGATTTTTTCTCCTGAAACGGACAAGCCGCCGTTGATGGGATGGTACTCGGCCTGGTCCTGGTAAACCTTTAAACTCTCCCCCCAATCGGGAGAGGGGAGTGACAGGTCCTGGATATTTCCACGGCCTGAAACGGTGATTGTCAGTGTGGCGGTATCTCCCACTTCAACTTCTTCGCGGCTCAATTGGGAGGAAATGCTGAATTCTCCCACCAGATTGGAAAAACTTTCAGGACGATTGATTTCTGGCAGGGGTTGGACATTCAAGGTAACAGCTTTGGTTCTCAGGATTTTGTGTTCCAGACGTCCAAAATTATTGAAGATCGATCCCTGCCCGAATGGATCAAACCGGTCCTGGGGTCTGCCATTACGAGACCGGTCGACCTGATCGAGTTCGATAACTGTCGCCGGAATTTCCACCTTCCCCGGACGCAAGGGAAATAAAGCGGTTGGAAGTTCATAAGTAAGGTACCGGACACCATTGACTATCCGGGTGTTTTGGACAGGTCCCTTTAATTTTTCCTCACGAAACCCCGGAAAATCGGTGCCTACCTTTAAGTTTCTGATTTCCACCCGGTGATAAATTCTCAGGGTTGCCGTCACTTGTTCCTGAACATAAGGTTTGAGATTGGAAATCACCATCTCCGCAAATACATCCCGTGAAGTGCCGAGCACTGCCGAAGGTTCCCTGACCACCAGAGTGATGGGGGCGGTCTGATATTTTTTCCCATCAACTTCAACAGTAGACGGGTCGATGGTGAAGGTTCCCGTTTTTCTGGGGAGCAGGATAAAGTTATAGGTGATGGAGGAAGATTTTTTCCCATTGATGATTTGAAAAGAGGACGAGGATCCCCGTGAACGGACGGTAAAATCAGGAAGCCGCGGCGGTTCCGGCTGGGAGGCGCTTTGCGTTCCTTCAATCCGGATGGAGAGGTTTACGCTGTCTTCGAGAGTGAGTTCCCGTTTGTCCACCGACGCGGTGACTTGTACTTCCTCCGCCCAGGACATTCCTGTGGTCATGATGAGGAGTGCCGTTATCCAGGAAAAAAGCGCGGCAATGAAAATTCCGGAGTGCTGATTTTTATGTACGGGAGGTTTACCAGTCTTTGTCATGGTCTGCGAACATGTCTTTCATTTCTCCCTGCATCTGGCGCCGGGTGATGGATTTTAGATCTTCGGAAAGCGAGCCCAGCCAGCGTTCGGCTTCTTCCGGCGACATTTCAGTCATTTCCCGGAGAGCGTCCGCAACGGCTTTTTCATCTTTGGATGCATTATTCTCCGCGGACCCCTGACTGGAAGATGATGAAGGTTTCTCAGGAGTATCGGGTTGATCTTGAGGATGTTTTTGCGCGGTTTCCTGTTTCTGTGAATCGTCAGGCGGCCTTTCCCTAGAGTCCTTCGACTTTTCTTGCTCAGAAGGAGGATTGTTGGCCCGGTCGCTGGTGCCCTGTTGCTTTAAAATATTTTTATCGCGTGGGCCGATCCGTCCAGCCGCCTGGGCATTTGCCTGCTGTTTGCGCGTCCACTCCAGATTAAATTTGCTGTCCATGTCGTTGGGATTCAGCTCCAGCGCTTTTTTATACGACTCGATCGCTTCATCCATGTAGCCCATCCGGTAATAGGCATTGCCCATGTTGTAATAGGATTTCTGTTTGAGCGGAGGAGGCGTCTCTTCACCCAGAGCCTTTTTATAGGCTTCTACCGCTTCCTCATAGCGGCCTAAACGATAATTGCTGTTTGCCAGGTTGTACGTCACTTCGGAGTTTGCGGGCGACTCCAACTGGGATTCCTGAAACTTCTCAGTGGCCTTGTCGAACTCCTCCCGGTTGTAATGGGTAACTCCCTCCCGCGCTGCTGAATCGAAGGAATCGGCAAAGACCGGGGCAGGGAGAATCATCATGATCCAAATGAGATAGAAAGCTATATGAGAATTCGCGGGTAAAAATTTCATTGCAGGAAGAAACCCCTTATTTACAGAACTTAAAGAACAGATTGTACCATTTTAACAGGATCGGTTAAAAGCAACCGGCAAGCTCCGTTCTCGATCCATATTTTCACGCGAACAGCGAGATTGCCGGTCGGGGGTTGTATTGAAATTAACCCTCTGGTTTAATCTCAATTTTTTTGCTCTCTTTGACTGCTTTCTCCGATTTTGGAAGGACGATGCTCAAGACGCCCTTTTTAAAGCTGGCCTGCACCTGGTCTTTTTCCACTTCCATGGGAAGAGGAATGGACCTCTGGAAGGTTCCATAGGAGCGTTCCATCCGGTAGTAATTGGGTTTCTTTTCCTCTTTTTCCGCCTTCTTTTCTCCCTTGATTGTCAGCACTTCATTGGAAATGGAAACGTCGATATCCTTTTCGTCCATTCCAGGAAGTTCGGCGGTAACCTTGAACTCCTTGTCGGTTTCGCTGACGTCCATTTTCGGATAGCTGGCGGATATTTCCGGCATATTCCATTTCATCGGAGACAGACTGAACATGTTCTCGGAGAAATTATCAAACAGCCGGTTCATCTCTTTCTGAAACTCAGCAAAGGGATTTCCGGAGTCTCTTCTTGATAAATCACTCCCTTTTCCAAAATTCCACGGAATTAATTGATCAAGTCGCATAACGACACCCCCTTTCTTTATGATTTAAGCTTATCCTGTTGCTACCTTACCCATAATTAAGATAAAACGCGGATTGCCGAAGTCAAGGGAACGACAAGAAAAATAAAGAAAGTTATATCATTGATCTGTGGATATTTATATTTAGAAGGGGAGGCTGGGGCTGGCACCGTAGTGGGGAGGAAAAGAGAGTGGGAAGTTTACTTCCCTGAATAGAAGAGGGGATTCCCAATATGGGAATCCCCTTTAATGTCAAGTGTCCGCTTTTGGGATTAGCGTCGTTCACCCATCAGCCGGAGCATCATAATGAACAGGTTGATGAAATCCAGGTACAGCGACAGCGCACCCCGGATGGCTTCCTTGGTGTCTTCATCGGTGCCTTCGTTGCCCAGAATGTTCATCTCCTTAATTTTCTGGGTGTCGTAAGCGGTCAGTCCGACGAAAATCAGAATTCCAGCATAAGTGACAATCCAATAAATCGCGGAGCTCTGCATAAACATATTTACGATGGATGCGAGGACGATGCCGATCAAACCCATAAAAAGGAAACTGCCCCAGGAGGTCAGGTCCTTCTTGGTAGTGTAGCCGTAAAAACTCATCGCTCCGAACATTCCGGCCGTGACCATAAACGTGGAAGCCAGAGAAGCGGTAGTATAGAGGAGGAACAAAGGCGCCAGAGTGATGCCGTTCAATCCTGCATACAGGAAAAAGACTCC
>JAOUPX010000041.1 GCA_029879645.1 Nitrospinota bacterium | reverse complement strand
TCGCAATTCTTTTCTGTGCGACTTTTTTTATCTGGCTCGACACTTCCTGGGCCACGCCACAATATCCCCAGCGTATCATTTCCATGTCTCCCTCGATCACCGAAACTCTGTTCGCACTGGGTGTGGGTGACCGCGTGGTCGGTGTCACCGATTTCTGCTCTTATCCCAAAGAAGCTTGTGACTTACCTAAAGTCGGCGGCCTGCTGAACCCCAGTGTCGAAACATGGATCCAACTCAAACCGGATTTAATCATCCACCAGGAAGACAGCCATAAATTGCGAACCAATGCACAAAACCTGGGCATCCGCACCCAAGCGGTTTCCATGACCCGCCTGCAGGATATATTCGATACCATACAAACATTTGGCGAGGTACTCGGATGCCAGCCCGCCGCTCGCGAACTGATTCAAAAACTACAATCCGGAATACAAAATCAGCAATTGCGCCTTAAACAAATCCCTCCCAAAACCTCTCTCCTTTTATTGAATGAAGGAGGAGACCCCAATGGCGCCTTGTATGCCGTAGGACGAAATACCTTTCTTGGCGAACTAATGGAACTGGCCGGCGGAAAGAATGTTCTCACCGACCCCACCATTAATTACCCGAAAATTTCAAAGGAATTTATTCTCCGCCACTCACCGGAAGTCATTATCCAGGCAGGCCCCAACGCAAACATGACTTCGCAAGAAAAAACAGAAAAATTGAAGCAATGGCAGAGGTTCCCAACATTAACGGCCGTCAAAAACAAGACCATTTATTTTGTCGGAGCGGATTATATCCTCATTCCCGGCCCCCGCTTTTTAAATATCCTGGATCATTTTGCACGGGTGATCCACCCGGAGGCCTTCAAGGATTGAAGCAATGACAGAAGAAACTGAAATCTCATCGGGATTGATCACCACTCAAGGCCTGACCTTCGCTTACACAGAAGAGCCGGTACTCAGGGATGTATCGCTCAACATTCAGGCGGGGGAATTCACGGGCGTCATCGGCCCCAATGGTTCCGGTAAATCCACCCTGCTTAAACTAATCGGCGGTATTCTGCCGGTTTCTCCGAATACCGTCTTTTTCAAAAATCACGAATTAGGCCATTATAAGAAAAGAGATTTGGCCATATCGATTGCATGGATCCCCCAGGAAAAGCAAATGGCCTTCTCCTTTAAAGTGATTGATATCGTGCTGATGGGACGCCACCCGTATCTTTCGCCGCTATCTTTTGAAGGAAAGAACGATTACCAGATTGCAGCAGATGCCATGCGACAAACGCAGGTCCTCCAATTCGCGCAGCGGAATTTCAATGAAATCAGCGGTGGCGAAAAGCAACGAGTCATGATCGCCAGCGCCATTTCACAAAATCCGGAGGTGATGCTCCTTGACGAACCCACCTCGGCGCTGGATATCAAATACCAAATGGAAATTCTCAACATTTTAAAACAGCTGAACGAGCAGGAAAACAAAACGATCGTTCTCGCCATGCACGACCTGCATCTTGCTTCAAAGTTCTGTAAACGGCTGATCCTTTTGAAAGAAGGTTCTGTGTTTTGTGAAGGCTCTCCAGAGGAAGTCCTTAAAAAGGAAATTCTTGAAGAGGTGTATGAAGTTAAAGTTAAAATTTTTCAGGATGACGCAGACGGCAGTCTTTTAGTTGTCCCGGGGCATTCATGACTGACCTACCGCCTACAGCCCTGAATACACGAAAATTCGCCAAGGGAATCGCCCTGTTCTTTCTAATATTCCTGGCCACCCTGTTACTGGCACCGTTGATCGGACCCACCTCAATCAATATCGGCAAAGCCCTGTCCGGAGGAGTACATGCAACCGACAATATAGATGCCAATATTCTGTTTCTGGCCCGCATTCCCCGCATCCTTCTGGGAGCGGTCACCGGCGCCGCTTTATCGGTAACCGGTGCGGTGTTTCAAGCCCTGTTACGCAACGACCTCGCGGCACCGTTTACCCTTGGCGTTTCCAGCGGAGCATCCTTCGGTGCGGTGGTCGCCATCAGTCTCAATCTGAATTTCGTTATCCTGGGGATCTCGACCTTATCCATTGCGGCATTTGCCGGAGCTCTGGGAACCATGTTTCTCGTCTTCGGCCTGGTGAAAACCCGCCACGGCGATTTCCCCACTTCCGTCCTTCTTCTGGCTGGAGTTACCGCAAATTTCTTTTTTGCATCGATGGTTATGTTTATCCATTACACGTCAGACTTTACCCAGTCATTTCAGATCGTCCGGTGGCTGATGGGCGGCCTTGATATCACCGATTACAAGACGGTGTGGTCCATTTGCCCCTTTGTCCTGGCAGGGATCGGCGGCCTCATTTACATTTCGCGCGACATGAACCTGATCAGCGCCGGAGTGCAATCAGCCATGAGCCGTGGAGTCGACGTGATACGTACCCAGAAAATCGGTTTCATCCTGGCTTCCTTGATAACGGGTACGGTTGTCGCCATCAGTGGCCCCATCGGGTTTGTCGGGTTAATCGTGCCGCACATGGTTCGCCTTATGGTGGGACCGGATTTACGCCTCCTGATCCCCGGCTCCATGTTTTTCGGCGCAAGCTTTCTAATTATATGCGATACCGTCGGACGCACCCTGATCGCCCCTGCAGAAATCCCGGTCGGAGTCATCACGGCCATGCTGGGCGGACCGTTTTTCGTCTGGCTGTTGAAGAGCCAGCAGAAGCGAGGAAACATATGACTGCGAAGACGTTGATGATCCAGGGTACCGGGTCGGGAGTAGGCAAAAGTATCATCACAGCCGCTTTGTGCCGGGCCTTTCACCGCGACGGACATAAAGTCGCCCCATTCAAGGCACAGAACATGTCC
The DNA here is from genome assembly GCA_029879645.1 of Nitrospinota bacterium. Classification (GTDB taxonomy): domain Bacteria; phylum Nitrospinota; class Nitrospinia; order Nitrospinales; family Nitrospinaceae; genus SZUA-226. The sequence goes on along the minus strand of JAOUPX010000041.1, from coordinate 20,548 downwards.
CTGAATTCGTATGTCACCGAAGAAGGCGGAGAAATAGGGCGTGCTCAAGTGTACCAGGCCGAAGCATGTGGTATAGCACCGCATGTCGCCATGAACCCCATCCTGCTCAAACCCAGTGCGGATAATAACTCTCAGGTGATCGTAATGGGCAAGGTGAGAGGTCAACGCAACGCCAAAGACTATTACGCGGAACGCCCTAATTTTGTCCGGGAAGTTGCGGAGGCCTTCGATACTTTAAAGGACAAATATGAACTTATTATTATGGAGGGAGCCGGGTCGCCTGCCGAAATCAACCTGCGCCAGCACGACATGGTCAACATGGCAATGGCGGAAATGGCCGATGCGCCGGTATTGATTGTCGGCGACATAGACCGCGGCGGGGTATTCGCGTGGATGAAGGGAACTCTGGACTTACTCAGCGAGTCTGAACAAAACAGAGTGCGTGGATTCATAATTAACCAGTTTCGCGGCGACCTCGAACTCCTGAAACCAGGCTTAACGCAATTTGAAGAGATGACAGGGAAACCGATACTGGGTGTGATTCCATTCGACAAAGAATTATTTGTCGACGAAGAAGACGCCATTCCGCATCACAGTTCGCCGTTCTTAAGCAACGGTCCCAGCGTGGTGGACGTGGCCATCGTCCAATTACCACATATCGCAAATTTTACGGATTTTTCTCCGTTGCTCGCCGATCCCGGAGTGGCGGTGCGTTACGTCCGCAGTCCGGTCCAGGCCGGCAGTCCAGACCTGTTAATCCTTCCCGGCACCAAAAACACTATCGGGGATATGCAATTTATGCAGAGTATGGGATGGGACCGATTCGCTCAGTCCTATCAGCAAAATGGAGGCCTCATCCTGGGTGTGTGTGGCGGATTCCAGATGCTGGGAACGCGTTTGTCGGATCCGAACCACATTGAAAGCGACATCGAGGCAATAGCGGGACTCGGATTCATACAAGCCACCACCATTATGGAGCACGAAAAAACCACTCAGCGGAGAATACGCCCCACCCTTCCTTCTTCTATTTTCCAGCAAGGACTGGAAGTCGATGGCTATGAAATTCATTCCGGTCAAACAATCTTTGAAAAAGATTATCCACTTCTGTTCGAGGCAGAGGAAAACGACTGTCCGCATAGCCTGGGTTTATGCAATGAAGAAGGAAATGTTATCGGAACCTATCTGCATGGCTTTCTGGACAATGATCCGATAAGAGAGGGATTTTTAAATTACGTCCGAGGGAAAAGAAATTTACCGCCACCGAAAGAACAATTCAATTACCGGGAATTCCGTTCCCGGCAGTTGGACCGGCTGGCGGATTTGGTTACGCAATCGATCAACATGAACGAGGTGAAGCGCATTATCGGCTTATAACCAATCACAACCTAATTTCCGGAAGTAGGGAAGCGCGGTGAGAAGCCGCCACTGTCCCGCAACTGTGATGGGAACGAAAACCGTCGATCGCCACTGTCCGCAAGGACGGGAAGGCTCGGTGAGTAGGTCGCCCCAAGTCAGGAAACCTGGTCCGGGAACTTTATTCATCATCCTTCGAGAGAAAGGAAACTTATGAAATTTGTTAAAACCATTTTAATTATGACCTGCATTCTAATGCTCCCCCTGATCGCATTTGCCGAGGACAACGAGGAGGAATTGAAGGCAATTGAGATCACCGCCACACGTACTTCAGTAGAGGAGGAAAACCCCGCCTCCGCCCTGACTGTCATCACACAGGAAGAAATCAAACAAAAACAACATATGCAGGTAAAAGATATTTTAAGGGAGCAACTGGGCCTTAACGTGGTCACTCCAGGTCGCCTCGGTGCATCATCCAGCGTTTTCATGCGAGGCGCCAACTCGGCATCCACTTTGGTCTTGATCGATGGAGTTCAGGTCAAATCCAACACGACCGGATCGTTCGATTTGCAACATCTTCAAATGGATAACATCGAGCGGATAGAAATTCTACGAGGACCCCAAAGCACCCTTTGGGGGGCTGATGCGGTTGGAGGAGTAATAAATATTGTCACTAAAAAGGGAAAAGGCGATCCCACTCATTCATTATCCTTTGAAGGCGGAAGTTTTGCCACGTTTAAAGAAACCCTTTCCAGCTCCGGAGGCTCCAACAACCTTGATTATTCGTTTACGGCATCTCGAACAGACAGCGATGGATTTTCCGCTTTCAATAAAGACCGTGGAGCTACCGAGAAAGACGGTTACGCCAATAATACCTTTTCAACAAGGGCGGGATACAATTTTTGGGATGACGCGCGAGTGGAATTGATCACCCGGCTAACCCGCGCCAAATATGATTTCGATGGATTCTCTTCTGACGTCTCAGGAAACTTTTCCACCAATGAGACTTTCTACATAGCCGCCCCATTTCAGAAATCAATTTTTAAATGGTGGGACGCAAAAATTAACTTAAATTTCAACTATGACAAGCTGAAAACCAACGATACCGGACCTTTTACCAGCAACTCATTGATTACCAATCGGACTTATACAGTAGACCTGCAAAACAATATATCTATCAACGATAATTTTTCCACCGTTTTTGGATTCGAATACCAGATCACGAACGGCGAAAATACCAGTGCGGCCACTCTATTCGATCCAGCATTTTTTATTGAATTTGAAAATAAGAGCCAGGGTTACTATATGCAATCAACAGCGAATTTATTCGACTCCCTGTCTTTAACAGCGGGTTTTCGCCAGGACTTCAATACTCGATTTGACAATAAACTCACCTACAAATTCGAAGGGGCCTACAAAGTAAAAACCGAACCTGTGGATATTAAAATTCGCGGGGCATACTCGACCGGTTTTCGGGCTCCATCCATCAATCAAATTATATTTCCGGGATTTGGAAATATAAATATTCAGCCGGAAGAAAGCGAAAACCGGGAGGTGGGAATAGAATTCAGTTTTTTTTCAGATCGCCTGTCTGTTGGAAGCAATTATTTCAATGTTGATTACACCGATTTGATCGAGGCAGTTGAAATCGCTCCATTTATTTTCGAAGCTCAAAATGTAGGAACGGCCTCATCTGAGGGAGTTGAAAACTTTATCAAATGGCAGATATTGGACAATCTGGATATAACGGCATCACACACCTGGAACAATGCCGTGGACGAAAGAACTGGAAAAACTTTAAGGCGTCGCCCCAAAAATAATTTCTCGGTCAGCCTGCATCAAAACTGGAATAAGAAACTGGATTCCATCGTTACCGTAAGCTACAGAAGCGCTTTAGATCAAGCTACTGTTGGCACACCTTTTTACAGTCGAGTGGGTGGTCGCACGCTGGTTCGCACGGCGGTCAGTTATCAAGTTAATAAATCCATTAAACTCACGGCACGCGGGGAAAATTTACTGGACAAGGATTACGAAGAACCTTTCCGCACAGGAACACAGGGCATTTCCGGTTACGCAGGAGTGACTTACAGCTTTAATTGATTGCTCGGGGGGGAGGCTCGCCTCCTCTCTATTTTTCAATATGAACTCAATAACGACATCAAAACTATCAGAGCCCCAAATTGGGAAGTACGCCCTTTTAGGGTCCATGCTTTTGCATGTCAGCCTCATTTTGATTTTTTCCGCCTGGCAATGGGAATGGAAGGCTCCTGCAAAGAATCCCCCGGTAATCATCAAAGTAAACTTTATAGCGGAGCCACCTCCTTCAAAGACATTCGAGCAATCGGCTCCTCAAAAAATAGATCCCTATCCCTCGGCCCATCCCCAAGCGCTTCATTCATCACCCATTCCCTCCCTGAAGGCTCGGGCTCCTCAATCACATGTTATGGCTCATCCCCTCGTGCCAAAGGCCCTGAAGATGACTCCAACCTCTCAAAAGCCTTTCAAAAAGAGAACGGCGCAACGAATCTCTTTTCTAAAATTTCCAGAGCCCTCAGGTGGGATCCCCCCCCTGCAAATCCCACCAAAAACTCCGGATTCCGTTAACGTGGGCAGTCGACCGTCACCGGTTTTAAATTCTCTTTCGGTTGAATCAATTCAGCCGATGAAACCGGCTAATGCGGGCTCGCCAGGCCTAAAGACCGTCGCCCACCGCCGGACCCCGACAAGGTTGAGCAGTTTTTCCAGTAACACTGAAACAGCTTTCAAAACCGCTAAATCCATTAAAGCCCAGGATTCTGAGTCGGGTACCATGCCCCGACACCCGATTTCACCTCAAATCATTAATGCCGTTCAATCCGGTCTTATTCCTCAAATAAATGACGATCCCCTATCCTCTCCAGACACAGTAGAGACCCAAATCGCAGCCTTTTCTCACCCCCCCCAGCCTGAAACCAAAGAAAATAACGACGCTCACGGGGCTGATTTAGAGGCTTTACGTGGTCTGTTTACCGGGATGGTCCGTCAAAGGATCATTGGAGCCCGGAATTATCCCAGAATCGCCCAGAGAAGAGGTCAGGAGGGCCAGCCCGTGATTGCCTTCACCTTGGACAGGAAAGGTCGTTTAATACAGGCAGATCTACAAAAATCATCCGGATTCCGATTGCTGGATCAGGCGGCTTTGGACGCGGTGCATCAGGCGGCCCCCTACCCTGAGATTCCGACCGAGTTAAATATTGATACTTTCCAATTCAAACTTCCTGTTTCTTTTGTCCTCAAATAGCACTAAAATAAATTCCTTTAAGCTTGCGATAATCCATTAAGCCGATTGGATTCCAGACCAAATCCAATTTATAAAACTTCACATATGAAATTTATTATTAGAATCTCAGCTCTATTAGCTCTTTTGTCTTTCACCAGTGCCTGCGCCCCACAACCTACCAAGGAAGTTCCGCAGGAGTTTAAAAAGGGGCAGGAGTACTTTCATCGTGTTTGTTCCAATTGTCATGGTTCCGACGCAATGGGCGGTCAGACCAAGGCCCCACGCCTGATCGATACCGATTATATTGAAAAGGAATTTTCCAACGACGAAATTCGTGAAACGGTTCTAAACGGAACCAATAAAATGCCTTCGCAGAAAAACAACGTGAATGCAGATGAAATCACCGAAATCATTAAGTACCTGAGATACTCACAGAAAACGGCCAATCTGACCGTTGAAGAGGATATCAGCGAAGAAAATGACGATGGAGACGAGAGTGAAGAAAAAGAAGGCGCCTGAACCTGAATACCAAATCCAGAAAACTTGACAATATGTTGAAGTTTGGATAAATTGATCGATTTTCAAATGCAAATTTATAATTATTTTATAGCATGGAGTTCCTCGAATGCCATCGACTGAAAGTTATATTCAAAATCTCTTTGCTGATCGTCTGGGCGGAAACCAGTTCGGCAAGGATACCAAAATATATAAGTTTGAAAAAATCAAACGAGCCAAGCGGGCGGCGCTGGAAGCCAATCCCGGCAAGGAATTGTTTGACATGGGAGTCGGCGAACCGGATGAAATGGCCGATGCAGGAGTGGTAAAAACACTACAGATTGAAGCTGAGAAACCAGAGAATCGGGGATATACGGACAACGGCATTGATGAATTCAAAATCTCCGCAATTCAATACATGGAAAAAACTTTCGGCGTTACAGGGCTAGATCCAAAAAAACACGTCAACCACACCATCGGATCGAAGCCGTGTCTGGCTATGGCCCCTTCCATATTCATCAACCCCGGTGATATTACGCTGATGACCATACCGGGTTATCCGGTGATGGGAACTCATACTCAATACCTGGGGGGCCAGGTGGTGAATCTGGAGTTGAAAGAGGAAAATAATTTTCTTCCGGACCTAAAAAGTATCGACGCGGCCACCGCGAAGAAAGCCAAACTGCTGTACATCAATTATCCCAATAATCCGACCGGGGCCAATGCCACAAAGGAGTTTTACGCAGAGGTAGTTGAATTCGCCAAAGCGAATGATATTGTGGTCATCCAGGATGCCGCGTACTCAACGCTCACATACAATGCCAAGCCCGTCAGCTTTCTTTCGGTCCCCGGGGCAATAGATGTCGGTGTGGAACTCCACTCCCACTCAAAAGCCTACAACATGACAGGTTGGCGCATCGCTTTTATCGTGGGGAACGAATTGGTGGTGAAGGGTCTGGCCCATGTAAAAGACAACATTGATTCGGGCCAATTTGCCGCAATTCAAAAAGCCGGTATCTACGCTCTGGAGCATCCGGAAATCACCGCGCGCATCGTAGAAAAATATCAGCGGCGGCTCAATCTCCTGGTCGACACCTTGAATTCTGTCGGATTTAACGCAAAAATGCCCGGCGGCTCGTTTTTTCTATTTGTAAAAGCTCCCAAAGGTATCGCCGGAGGGCGGCAATTTGAGAGCGCCGAAGATTTCTCACAATACCTGATTACCGAGCACATGATTTCTACGGTTCCCTGGGACGACGTTGGAAATTTTGTAAGGTTTTCCGCCACATTTGCAGCCAAAGATTCGGCGGAAGAAGCTCGCATTATGCAGGAAATCAAAAACCGACTGTCCACAGTCACCTTTGAGTTTTAATCCGCCCATGCCCCGCGAAGCCGAACGAATCGCTTATATAGCTATCGGATCCAATATGGATTCACCGGTCGATAACTGCAATGAAGCGGCCGACTTAATCAACGATCATCCGGCTATTTCTATTTCAAGCCGTTCATCCCTGTATGAAACCGAACCCTACGGCAAGAGCGATCAGGACTGGTTCGTCAATTCTGTCATTGAAGTGACAACCCATCTTTCTCCGGAACTTCTTTTTAAGGCCTGCCTGGCTATTGAAAAAAAGATGGGGCGGATTCGTGATGAGAAATGGGGACCCCGAATTATCGATTTGGATATCCTGTTTTATGACGATTTTGTTTTCAAGGAAAGAGATTTGGAAATCCCCCATCCGGATATTGCCGAGCGTAGCTTTGTTCTGGTCCCGATGAATGAAATTGCACCGGATTTTGTTCATCCAAAACTGAAGAAATCCATTGAAACGCTGTTGGAGGAAATCCCCAACCCGCAAGAGGTGAAACGCCTCTCCTTAGACAGTTAAATCGTCCAGCTCAACACATTCCATTTTCTCGATGGCTTCCTGCATCAATGATTCCCAGGGAAACTTCGTTTCATCAACTTCCAAATCCGCAATTTTTGCGCGGGTTGCGGGCCGGGCCGGCATAAAAACCGAACAACAATCAGGATGGGGTTCGATACTGATTTCGTAACTTCCCAACTCTTTCGCTTCGTTGATGATCTCCTGCTTGTTCATACCGATCAGGGGACGAAACACACTTAAATCGACCACCTGTGAAACCGCATTCAGGTTTTCGAGGGTCTGGGAAGCCACCTGCCCGACGGATTCGCCTGTTGCAAGCGCCAGGCATCCCTTTTGACGAGCCACCGCCTGAGCAATACGGTACATCATTCGCCGGTACAAGACTACACGGTGGGCAGGTCGGCAGTTATCACGGATCGCGACTTGGATATCTTCAAAGGGAACAACAAACAGCCTGGAATTCAATTGATATCTATTAAGGAGTTTTGAAAGTTTCAGCACTTTGTCATAACCACCGCGCCCCATAAAGGGCCGATTGTCGAAAAATATGCCATGGGCCCGGCATCCTCTTTTCATCAATCGGTACAGGGCTACCGGGCTGTCAATTCCCCCGGAAATCAGACCAAGAATATCCCCCGAACTACCAACAGGCAATCCCCTTAAACCGGGAACGCGGTTATAAAAAACCACCGTCTCATCCTGACCGATCTCTATTTCCAGGGTAAAGTCGGCATCTTTAATACTCACCTCAAGTCCCTGGGAGTGCAATTGTCCGAGGATGCGCGAACCAACTTCACGATCGATCTCAGGCGATTTATACGGATAAGACTTATCCGCACGGTTGGTGCGCACGCAGAATTTAAAGGTTTTGTTCGGTTGCAATAACGGCTCGATCCATTCCACTCCAACGGCGGCCAGGGCATCGAATTCCGGTTTCCGGGTCACCCCTACACTTGAGGAAGCGATTCCAGGAATTTTCTGTAACCGGAGAATACACTCGTCAGCAGACTCCTTCGAACAATGAATAAAAATTCGTCCATGGGGAACCCTGAATTCCAATCCCTCCAAATCAATCAGTAGCATTTGAATATTCTTCACCAAACGATTGATGAAGTGATCTCTATTTTTTCCCTTGAGTCCGATCTCGTCATACCGGACCAGGATGGTTCTGCGATCGTTCATTGATGGGTGACTTTACGGTTGAAGGTGGAATAAAGTTGGCGGTAAGCCTCGCCGAATGCTTCAAGAAATGCATCGATATCGGCTATCGTATTCTGGTGGCCAAAAGAAATCCTCAAACTACATCGTGCATCTTCCGGCGTCAAGCCGATTCCCGTCAATACTTTGGAAGGCTCTTTCGAGTGAGCGCTGCAGGCGCTTCCCAATCCCACATAAATTCCTTTTTCCTCTAAGTGATGAAGCATCACCTCCCCTTCCACCGGTACAAAACGGAAGTTTACAATGGAAGGCGATTGTATGGACACATTATCAGACAATGAAGAATTGAACCGAATATTCAATTCGGGAATGACTTCACTTAGATTTTTCAGCCCCGCAGTCAAATGCTGGAATAACAGCTTGCTGTTTTTCATGATTTCATCGGTTTTCTCTACAGCCCGCTTGATCGCGTGAGCCAAACCGAGAATCAACGGAACCGGCAAAGTTCCAGACCGAATACGGTGTTGTTGTTGACCTCCATGAATCTGAGGCTTCAAGTCAAGCTTTCCGTCGAACACCAGAAGACCAATACCCTTGGGCCCGTTAAGTTTATGGCCTGAGATGGAGTAACCAGCGAGCCCTCGCCACATATCAGGCAACAGTTTCACCTTACCCACCGCCTGAACGCCATCAAGAAATAAACGCGTCTGCGGCGAATGTTCTGCCAGCGCGGATAACAGGGGTACCGGATCATTCACACTCCCCAGTTCGTTATTCACATGAGACAAACATAATAACCGGACCTTTTCTTTCTTCAACTGGGTAACAGCGGACCCATCCAGCCGTCCTTCCTTTTGATAAGACAATAACGAAACCGGCTTGTTCCCCAACTCACGGAAGGATTCAAGCGTCTGAGTTATACTCGGATGCTCAAGCCCCAGATATGCCATCTTTTTATCCGGAAAACCATAGCCCTTTATGAAGAGATTATTCGACTCAGTGCCCCCGCTGGTGAAGATGATTCTATAATTTTGCGGAATCAACAAGCTGTTGCGTATCTGTTCCTCTGCCAGCTCGATCTTCTTCCTGGTGTCCAGCCCCAGTGAATAGACGGTTCCCGAATTAGCGAAATCATTCCGCATCGATTCCTGAACCACCTCAATTACTTCCGGGTCCATAGGGGTGGTGGCGGCATTATCCAGATAAATCATGTCTGTCAATTTTTTAAGGAGTATAAGGTTCGGTTAAATCATGGTCGACATCCAATTGATCCAAGATACGCGCCACCACGAAATTCACCAGATCATCTATCGATTGCGGGTTTTGATAAAAAGCCGGGTTTGCGGGCAGAATCAACGCTCCCGCCTGATCCAGGGTAAGCATATTCTTTAAATGAATTTGATTGAACGGCGTTTCACGGGGCACCAGGATTAATTTATTACGTTCCTTCATCGCCACATCGGCCGCCCTTTCAATAAGGCTTTCCGAGGAGCCGGCGGCGATGCGGCCTATGGTACCCATGCTTGCAGGAACCACCACCATACCGTCTATCGGAAACGATCCGCTGGCGATAGAAGCATTGATCTTGGAATTCCTGTAAACGGTCACATTCTCTCTGGCGAAATACTTGGAAGTCAAATCCAACTCCAGCTTCAACAGTTCGCCGCCACGCTCCGAAATGACGACATGCAGTTCCGCCTGAGGTTGAAGAATATCGAATAAGCGCTTGGCGTAGCACACCCCGCTTGCGCCAGTAATCCCCAAAACAAACCGTCTCATATGATTTCCTTGATTCCCAAGAGGTCATTAACTTCACGCCGGAGGACAGCCTGCACCTCGTCCTTTGGGGGACTGCTATCGATACGGCGGATATGGTCCCCGGAAAACGTGTCAAATATCTTACCGACTTTTTCCAAATATTCGCGCTTTTCAAACGAACTGATTGTATCCCGCCCCTTTTCAATCCGCCGAAAACTTTCATCCAGAGAAACTTCAATGATAAAAACACGGTCCGGACGGGGAGCAAACACTTCGTTTTCTTTAATAATTTTAACAGGATCAAATCCCAATGCGCCCTGATAAGCGGCAGTGGAATAATAATAGCGATCAATCAAGACGATTTTCCCCTGTTTCAGAGCTGGAGCAATATTCTGCTCGACATCTTCCCTGCGGTCATTGATGAAATATTGCAGTTCCTCTTCGGGAGTCACATCTCCCCGGCCTTCGGTCAGGATTTTACGGATTTTCTGCCCCCAAACTCCAGTGGTCGGCTCGCGCAGTCGGACCACCGGATATCCCGCAGACTCCAGATAATCGGCCAGAAGGCCGCACTGGGTGGATTTTCCGGTGCCATCAACACCTTCCAATGCAATTAAATAACCCCGCTCCACCGTTAAAACCTCTCCATCCGAGCCAGCTCGAAGTTTTCCGGAAAGCCGCAAGAGCTTGCATTTAAGTGTAACGTTATGAAATAATTACCAGATTGCCTCATATTTATCTATTTTATATATATTTGAGCGGAAAATCTTTTATTTTGGTTTAAAAGTGAAAGCTCGTTCATATTAATGAATTCATTAGGGTCTTGAAAGTGAAAAAATTCTGGAGAATATTCGGTTTAATCGTGTTGGGAATTACCCTGCAATCTATGTTCAAAATCACCTTTGGAATCGTTTTTCTTGAAAACCTATGGTTTCACGACCGAACTTATTACGTGAAAATGAAAATGACCCCTACCGAAGAAAGCCTGCGAGTTCTGCAAATCCAAACCGTGGTTCATCATTCCCTGGGTCCCGATTATTTTGCCAATGTCTACATTCCTGAGCAATATAAGGTTCTTAATAAGGAACCCAATCTGGGAGCCGAGGCAGTACCCGGCTATAAGGCCTATAATATGAATATGAAACGCAAATATCGGGATGTCTTAAGTACGGATGATTTTATTATAGCGCCCATGGCAAAAGATCTGGTAATTCCCGCCACCCCTGTTCTCGTTGACTTTTTAAATCTTCATCAAAGTCTTCATAAAGATGAATCTTTTATTCTGGCAACAACCAATCAGAATACACGGCTGGAAGGACCGGAGATGGCCGAAGCCACCTATCCACAACAACTCGATATGTAGCTTTAAAGACTCAAATGAAAACACCCACAAAAGAATATTATCGAATTCTTGGCGTTCCGGAAAATGCTACGGAAGTGCAAATTAAAAAATCCTATCGCCGGCTGGCCATGGAACATCATCCGGACCGTAACCCAAACGACTCTCAAAGTGAAGATCGATTTAAGGAAATCACCGAAGCCTATGGTGTCCTGATGGATCCCATAAAGCGCCGGGAATATGACCAATACCGGACCAGCCCGTTTCCCGGCGCACAGGGAGGACCTCAGTTCCGCTATAGTCAGCAGGAAATATTTGAGAACATGTTCCGCCAGGCATTTGGCCGTGATATGTTCAATGATTTAAATACCGATTTCAGGCAATCCGGGTTCCGCACCGGACCCGACTTTTTTGGCCCTGTATTTTTTGGCGCCGCCGGTGGGATAGGAAAATTCCTGCGTATGATTCCCGGTCCCATTGGGAAAATAGGTACTGGACTCTGGCTTTTAAGCTCAGTCGGATCATCTCTTTATGCCTTGAAAAAGGGAAGCCAAACCCGAAAAACCAATTCCCAATTTAAGACGAAAAAAGAAACCGCCTCTTTTGCGACCCGTACCATCAAAAATCTATTCCAGAAACCCGGGAAAAGCCCTTCCGGTAATGACGACCCCAATATTTATTACCATATAGTCATCACCCCGGGCGAAGCACGGATGGGTACTAAAAAACAAATTTCCTACCGAATCGGAGAAAAGTCCGAAAATATTCAGGTCCATGTACCTCCTGGTATTTCATCCGGAAAAAAGCTTCGCCTTCGGGAAAAGGGTCCTGTGTGGAATGAAAAACGAGGCGATCTCATTCTTACAGTCCAGATAAAATCCTGACTCCATATCAGGCTAAACCTCCTGCCATCTCTATCAAAACCTCCTTCCTCATGGCACCGATGGACCCCAAAAATGTTAATGCATATTAAAAAACAATACGATATCCTATCCACAATATTTACACATAATAATGGGCTGAAAAGCTGCACACTGGCACCAATGCCCTGGCGGAGCGCCACAAACACCAATGCCTCACATCAGCAGTAACCCCCTAAGTATCTGTAAAGTAATGAGTTTATTGTCACTCTGCTTGGGCATGGCATTATTCCAATCCGCTGCATATGCCCAAAAAAATGAAGATACTCCGGTTCCTGTGGAGGTCGCCAAGGCAAAAGCCATTGCCACCCATTCTTCCTTTGAATATCCCGGAACGGTCCAGGCCTGGGCCACCACTCAATTGGCATCAGAAGTAGACGGTCGGGTCGAAGAACTGCTGTTCACAGAGGGCCAGTATGTACAAAAAGGAACCCCCTTGGTAAAGCTCCGCATCGACCCCTTGATTATCCAAAGAGACTTGGCAAAGGCTGAGAAAAACCTGGTCGAGGCACGACTTGAAGAATTGAATAGCGGTACCCGCCCCGAAACTATTGAAGCCGCCCAATCCGCAGTGGAACAATCCAAAGCAAAGGTCCGCCTGGCTGACAACGAACTCAAACGAATCAAAAAATTATATAAGGATGGAGTCCTCAGTCTTGACGAGTTTGATAAGGCCGATGCCCAGGCTCAGTCGGTGCGAGCCGCACTGGAAGAAAAGCAGTCAATATTGAACGAGCTGGTGATCGGTCCCCGATTGGAAAAAATGAAGCAGGAAGAAGCCAACCTGAAAGCCGCAGAAGCTCGCATACGAATGATTCAGGATAATATCAACCGGGCAACAATCTTTGCTCCGTTTAACGGGTATATCGTTAAAAAAGAAACCGAGGTCGGCCAATGGCTGGAGCAGGGAGACCCTGCCCTTGCCATGATTCGATCCAATCCTCTGAAAGTGGAAATTCATGTCCCGCAATTCCAGTTCAACCTGATTGATATCGGTTCAAAAGCAAAGGTTATGTTGGAATCGTACGAAAACCACACAGGGGCACAAACATTCAATGGAACGGTAATCGAAAAAATCCGCTCAGGTGACCCCGTATCCCGAACCTTTCCGGTTCGCATCAAAATAACCAAAACCGAATCGCAACTGGCACCGGGTATGTTAGTCCGGGTAGAATTAAAAATTGGAAAGAAAAAAGGGAAAGTGTTGTTTGTTCCCAAGGACGCGATTGTACGTACCCCCAGGGAAACGTCCGTATGGGTGACACGTGAAGAAAAAGATAAAAGCATGAAGGCGGATAAAGTGGTCGTACAAACCGGCAGACTGGAAAAAAACATGATCGCTGTGGAATTCGAGGGCAGACAAATTCAATCCGGAGACTGGGTTGTCGTAAAAGGCAATGAGCGACTAAAACCCAATTCCAAGGTCAATATCATAAAAAAAATTCATTAAGGCCACATCATGAAACTGGTCGAACAATCGCTCAAATACGGGGTCACCGTTGCAGTAGGAGTAATACTGGTCCTCATGTTCGGCATCATGGCCCTGCTTCGAATCCCCGTCCAACTCACCCCCGAAATCAGCCAACCTGAACTGAGCATCCGCACTCTCTGGCCTGGCGCCAGCCCGGAAGAAATCGAACGGGAAATCATCGACGAACAAGAGCAACACCTGAAGTCCATCGTCGGTTTGGTTGAAATGGAGAGCACTTCCAAAACCGGCATTGGAGAGGTCAATCTGGAATTCCAAGTAGGAACCAATCTGCAGGACGCGCTGGTCAGAACCGCAAATGCCTTGAATCAGGTGCCTAATTATCCGGAGGATGCCGATGAGCCGATCATTAAAACCGTCAATATATCGGACCGGCCCATAGGTTGGTTTGTATTATCCCCACTTCCGGGCAAAGAACATGAAATCAACGTTTATCATTACCGGGATTTCGCTGAAGACTTTATAAAGGCTCGGTTTGAAAGAATCCCGGGGGTGTCAGACAGTGAGGTCTATGGGGGCAGTCCTCTGGAGTTGCAGGTTATTTTTGATCCGCACGCCTTGGCGGAGCGTGGGGTCAGTATTATTCAGCTGAGGGAAGCCCTTCGTCATCAAAACAGGAATGTTAGCGGCGGCGATTTTGACGAAGGAAAGCGGCGGTATATCATCCGCACTACTGGAGAATATGAGAGCCCTGAAGATGTTGAACAAACCATCATTACTTTTATCGACAGCCGCCCGGTTTATGTTAAGGACGTGGCGGAAGTCAAAGTCGAATACGACGAGCTGAGGGACTACGTCCGGCACAACGGTCTGCCGGGAATCGCCGTCAACACCCGTCGGGAAATAGGCTCCAACATCATTGAGGTAATGAAGGAAATTAAAAGCGTCGTCGCGGATATGAATGAGAACCTGCTGCATCCAATGGGTCTTCACCTTGCCCAAACCGCAGATAAAACGGAATATATCTCTCGATCGATCGACATGGTTACCTTCAACCTGATTGTCGGTGGCACCATGGCCATCATTATTCTCCTATTATTTTTGCGCAGCTTTTACAGTACTCTCGTCATAGCGCTGGCCATACCCATCAGCGTCATTGGTTCTTTTTTAATCATCACACTAATGGGCCGGACCGTAAATGTCATAATGCTGGCGGGAATGGCATTTGCCGTAGGCATGGTCGTGGACGCATCCATCATTGTCCTCGAAAACATTTACCGTCATCGGCAGATGGGAAAAGACACACTCACCGCTGCTTTTGACGGAGCACGGGAAGTCTGGGGCGCAATTTTCGCCAGCACCTTGACTACTCTGGCGGTGTTTATCCCTATCCTGTTCATTGAAGAGGAGGTCGGTCAATTATTCCAGGACATTGCCGTTGCAATCAGTTCGGCCGTGACACTTTCCATGATCGTCAGCATTTTAGTCATCCCAAAGCTGGCCCATAAACTTTTGCATTTTGAAGAGGTGCATTCCACTTCGCGAGGTTTTATAAAAACCCTGTTCCATAATATGTTCGGATTGGTTCCCCTGGCGGCGGGATTCAGTAGAACTTTGGTGGGAGGTCTGAAGTGGGTTTTTCAATTTCCGATGATCCAATACATTCTTATTTTAGTCCTGACAATAGTGCCCTTGGCCGGGGCCTGGCTCCTGATCCCTAAAACCGAGTACCTTCCTGAAGGGGACCAGAACGTAATCATCGGCATGATGATTCCACCTCAGGGTTATAACATCAATGAAATGCATCGCATTGGTAACGAAATGGAAGAAAACTACAGAGCCTACTGGGAGGCTTTGCCGGGAAGCCCTGAAGAAGCAAAACTTGAAGGACCCGCTGTGCGCAATTTTCTTTTCATTGGCAGCAGGGGCCGCCTGTTCACCGTTGTTAAAGCTAAAGACCCGGAACGCGCCCATGAGCTGATTCCTGTATTAAAAAAGGAATTGGTCAAAGTTCCCGGGATGATCGCCATTACCCGCCAGCTATCATTATTCTCGAGCGCATTTAGTGGATCTCGGGGTATCGAAATGAATATCCTGGGACCCGACCTGATCAAAATCACAGAAATCGCCCGCAATTCTTTTTTTAAGCTGAAAGAAATCATGCCAGGCGCACAGATTCGTCCCAAACCGGGAATTGAATTGGGCCAGCCCCAAATAAGAATCCAACCGCGATGGCAATCGGTGGCTGAGTTAGACCTCGATGTGGCTGATTTGGGATACTCGGTTGCCGCGCTGGTGGATGGAGTGTATGCCGACGAAGTTTTTCTCAATCCTGATAAAATAAAAGTGCCTTATATGCCGCGTGAGGGAATCGACCTGATCCTGCAAAGTCGTGAACAGGATGTAAAGCGAACTCAGGATATTCCTGAAATGATTCTTTACACGAAAAAAGGTCGTGCCGTACCCTTGATCAATGTCGCGGAAATGACAGAGGTGGTCAGCTCGGAAGAAATCCAACATTTTGAACGCAAGCGATCGGTAACACTGGAAATCAGCCCGCCCCCTGAAATGGCATTAGAAGAAGGAATTGATTTGGTTAAAAGCCAGATCATTGAGCCCTTGAAAAAAGATGGCATCTTGACGGGGGAATATTCAATCAAACTTACAGGGAACGCAGATAAACTGGAAAAAACCCGCGAAGCCATGTCGGGTAACTTTATCCTGGCCATCATCATCACTTACCTTTTACTGGCAGTCCTGTTCCAACACTGGGGGTTCCCACTGATTATCATGCTGAGCGTACCAATGGCGGCAGTGGGCGGGGTGATCGGCCTTTGGGCGCTGAACCTGTTCGTCATACAACCGCTGGATGTATTAACCATGCTGGGATTTATTATTTTGATTGGCGTTGTGGTCAACAACGCCATTCTGATTATTTATCAGGCCCTTCTTCACATTCGAGAAGATGGCATGTTTTACCGCGACGCCATCCTCGAAAGTGTACGTAACCGCATTCGTCCCATTTTTATGAGCACCTTCACCAGTATCTTCGGCCTCATGCCGCTGGTCATAATACCCGGCGCCGGTAGTGAAATTTACCGGGGAATCGGAGTGGTCATTTTATCCGGGTTATTCCTGAGCACTGTTTTCACCCTATTGCTTATTCCTTGCCTGTTGAATTTAAGCTTTGGAAGAATTGACAACCCCACAAATATGGGCCCTTCCCTACCTGTCCCAAATAAATATGACGTCACACCTCCCCATGAAGCAACAACTTTGAAACGGAATCCTAGAATCTTATGACAGATAAAAATCAAGTTCTTAGTTACTGGAAGAATTTCTTTTCAGATCTGCTGGTCGGTACTTTCGTAAATTTATTCCTGTTCGGTTCGATTGGATTCATTATTGGAATGATCGGGACCTATTCTTTGAAGGAAATATATATCTGGGATGCTGACTGGAGTGGCTGGCTTCAATGGTTGGTGTTGATGACTGCACTTCTCTGGTATGGTCTCTGGGGGCCGATCCATGGTGTCATCGCCAGCATCATCGAAACGGCGCGGGGAAAGTTTCGGCAAATGGTGGGTGGATTGCACAACTTGATGGATATTTTGGTAAGCGGGGTGCTGGCAAACTACCCGAATGTCAACAAAAGCATCCCGCGGAAAGAATTGGCGCGTAAATTCGATGAAATTGGGAAAAAATTTCTTGATGATTTAAAACTAAAGGGCGGCCCCATCAATTGGATGAAGGGATTATTCTTTCGCGCAATCCTAAAAGTCCTCAAATTTATCTTTCTCGACGACGTCATGGAGGAATTGAACAAAAAGGGAAAGGATCATCTCGACCGGGCAGATATCGAAAGCGCCGTCCGGCGGGTCGGGGTCGAGTTCGTCATCTCTACACTGACCGACCAGATGCTACTCCTGCAAGGCCTGAACGCCCTCTTGCTGGCCATCACCTTCGGCCTGCCTTTCTTTCTATTTTGGTATTTTTAACCTGTTACGAAAAGTATTCTTTCCTCAAAACCACCCGTAAAGAAAAAACCCAACCCGCACCAACAATAAATCAGGAAGACTTGAGTATCTTATCAATAGTTTCCTTGAACTTGGAGTATGGATAGGCCCCGCGCAGAAATTCGACAGCCCTGAATTTATCTGGATCACTCGGATCAGACTTGCCAATGAAAAATCCTGGAGTTCCGCGAATCCCCAAGGCCATACCATCTTTCAAATCCTGTTCTACCTTGGCCGCTTTCTTTCCGCTTTCCATACAATCATTAAAGGCCTTCATATTTAACTTCAACGCGTTGGCATGGAGTAACCATTCTTCATTATTAAATGTTTTCGTCTTATTAAAAATCTGATGATGCATCTCCCAGTAACGGCCCTGGTCACCGGCGCATAAGGTGGCTTCGGAAGCCTTCGCGGCATTGGGATGAATGGATTTCAATGGAAACTGCCGAAGCACATAACGTACCTTACCCGTTTTCACATATTCCTTCTCGATCTGCCCAAATGTCCCCGTGGCATGCCTTCGGCAGAAGGGACACTGATAATCGGTAAACTCAACAATAGTCACGGGAGCATTGGCATCACCAAGAACCGGCGAACCCTCAATTGACACGTCAGCGGGCTTGAAAGGCTGTGGAGCGGGTCTTTCTCTGGGGGTAGTCAAACCCTTCAAAAGTGCTTTGATCTCATTCATATCTTTCTTCAGTGCCTTCTGGCCTTCTTTCAGATCCTCAATTTCGCCTTTCAGCGTACCCACTTCATCGGACCAGACTACGGGCGCTTTAACTCCGATCAATATCCCACTTAAAAAAACCACCATCCAAAATCGCTTAAACATAAGCCTCCTTGTATATCTTTGAATCAATTAACCGGTCTTACAGGATACATGAAAATTACCCAGAACCTCTACATTTCCATTAAAATTTAATAAAATCCAAATGCTCGATTCTCAGAAATACCATGACTCCATGCATAAGACTTTTAACATATTTAAAAACAAATAATTACCTCATATTTGAGCACACCGCTATTAAGCACAAAAAGGAATCGCCCAAAAGCTTATAACTTAGGGATCCTCAAGCCTCTTTACTTTGAAAACCAAAAAAAGAAGAGGCCTGGCGTTTTAAGCGCCAGGCCTCTTTGATTGCTATAGTCCAAGTTAAAGGCTAGGGAGTATATACGAAGTTCACAATCCCTAGATATTTATTCTTCAAATGGACTACTGTAGGACTGGTTACATAGGCCGCCGGAGCTGTTACTTCAACCGTATAATCGGCTGGCTTGCCTTTGTGATCCCATTTGATTACGTAAAATCCATCAGCATTGGAAGTAGCCTGTCCTACCTGAACACCATTGGGGTCTTTAAGTATAACCGTAGCCCCTGGGATGCCAGTTCCGGTTTCAGCATCGTCCATCGCCAACCTTCCCATAACTCCTCCAAACTTGACGAACGCGTTGTTGTTCTGAACGGCGTCACAACCATCTGGAGATCCTGGTGGTTGGACACAGAACACATGGTCCGCAAGTTGCGGAATCAGGATAGCCTTGGTGGCCGGATCCAAAGCATTATTATTGGCATCCGGCAGATACTGATCCACAACTCCATCTCCATCCACATCACCCTTTTTGAGCCCATAGTCCAGATGCTGGTTGATATAAGCGAATCCAGTAGCAGGAATCGTCACATCAAAATGTACCTCCGTATAATCATGTGGAGGCCCATACGTCTGCGAACTATAGGTAGCAAGGGTGATCGGCTCTCTGATAGCCGCTAACGTATTACCAGGCACAAAGCAGGTTTCCCCATTAGAGTTGACTGTCGTACCCACGCTGTCGTACACGTGGATCGGCATTGCTCCTTGGGTCACGAAGGGCCATGGAACCGTCAGAGTGACCGGAATGACGTCACCCGGGTTTCCGGTTACGCTCACATTCCAGAAGAATTGACCCGGTTGAGTCGAGGTCAGTTCAAATCCCGTAACATTTGCCGTAAAGGCGGAATTGAACTGCCGTCCGTTCGATGGATCACCGTCACGATCGAAGATACACAACGATGAATCAGTCACCGCCATCGGCGGAGTGATCGTCACTGTAGCATCATCGTCATCAGACACATCGTTGTTGTTCGGGTCCTTGGCCGTAGCGGTCACAACATCGGTCTCGCTACTGACGAAGGGATCGAGCGCCGAACCCACAAAGGCGACAAATTCACAGGAGTAGTTTCCTCCCGCTGGAATGTCGTTTTGCGGCAATACACAGGTGGTGCTGATTTGATCTTTAAATCCAGTTTCTACGAGAACTGTTAAATCCCCATAGATATCATCTGTCAGAGAATAAAGATCCAGCGAAACATTACCTGTGTTCGTCACCGAAACCGAGAAAGTCACATTATCTCCCGGGAAAACAACATTGCTGGGAGTGGCGTCCTTCACAACCTGGATCGCCGGAACTTGTGGAATCGTCTCACGGTTGTCGTCCGTATCGGTCGCACAATCCACCGTGCCATCCGGACAATCACCTGTCGTCGTCGCCGTGTTATCCCTCAACCCGGCATCAATATCTTCCTGAGTGATTGCATAGCTGCCCGTACACGTCTCTGAGGCTCCAGGCGCCAGTGACGGAATCGGGGTGCCGCTCGGACACGTGATGACTGGAACCAACGGATCCGTCACGTCTACGTTGAACAACGTCACGTTACCCGTGTTCGTTACTTCAAACGTGTAGTTGATGATGTCACCCGGATCCGCAATACCGTTAGCTCCCAGATCCAGAAGACCCTCTTTGTTGATATTGATCAGAGG
Source organism: Nitrospinota bacterium (assembly GCA_029879645.1). Taxonomy (GTDB): domain Bacteria; phylum Nitrospinota; class Nitrospinia; order Nitrospinales; family Nitrospinaceae; genus SZUA-226. Next base: position 134 of record JAOUPX010000041.1, on the reverse strand, counting down.
TGTATTCGGAATCGTCTCACGGTTGTCGTCCGTATCGGTCGCACAATCCACCGTGCCATCCGGACAATCACCTGTCGTCGTCGCCGTGTTATCCCTCAACCCGGCATCAATATCTTCCTGAGTGATTGCATAGC
>JAOUPX010000123.1 GCA_029879645.1 Nitrospinota bacterium | reverse complement strand
CGCGGCCATTCCCAATGAAGCATTCATTAAAATCACTCCGAATAAAAACCCGGAAAAAAGGTTTGTCATAAGGCGCCGGACTTTGCAACAATGATTCATAAGCCTGTACCCATGGAAAACTGATGATCGAAATTCGACAACTCACCAAATCCCTGCATGGCGGCGGCCACCGGGTGGACATCCTCACCGGCATCGACCTGACCGTCCCCGACGGCCAGTTCGTCGCGGTGACCGGCCCTTCCGGAAGCGGCAAGACAACCCTGCTCAGCCTGATCGCCGGGCTGGATTCTCCCACCGGCGGTTCTATTATCGTCGATGGCGAGGATATCACGAAACTTAATGAAGATGAACTGGCTCTTCTACGCGGCAGGCGGTTCGGATTCGTCTTCCAGAACTTTCATCTCATCCCGACGCTGACCGCCATTGAAAACGTGATCCTGTCGGCGGAACTGAACGGAGCCTCCAGCGCATACAAAAAGTCGGAAGACCTGCTGGGCGTGGTGGGACTCGGCGAGCGCCTGCATCATTACCCTTCGCAGTTATCCGGCGGCGAACAGCAGAGGCTGTCGCTGGCGCGCGCGTTCGTCAACGAGCCGGATATCGTGCTGGCGGACGAGCCGACCGGCAACCTCGATTCCAAAAATAGCGGACGCATCCTCGATCTGATCGCCGAACTGCACCGGGTGAAGCAGGCCACCATCATCCTCGTCACGCATGAACCGCATGTGGCCGAACGGTCGCAACGCATCCTCACCATGGCCGACGGCAATATTGTGGGCGACACGCTGAATACACCCCAATCATCATGAACACAGGCAAGCTGACTCTCCGCCAACTGTTTTCGCTGGCATTCGCCGAAACCCGCGGCGCGGGAAAACGGTTTGTGTTCTTCGTGCTCTGCCTCGCTATCGGTGTCGGGGCGATCATGACCATCCAAAGCGTCTCGGAAATCATGGAGCAGGCGATCCTCGGGGAATCGAAGAGCCTGCTGGCGGCGGACGTCGAAATCAAAAGCAGTTGGCCGCAAAGCGAAGCGGACCGGGCTTACCAGAAATCCGCCCTGCCGGAAGCCAAGTTTCAGTTCCTGCGCGAGGTGCATGCCATGGCCCGTTTTCCCTCCGCCCAAATAGAAGGCAACGGATCCCTGCTGGTGGAGCTGAAATCCGTGCCCACCGAAGCGCCGCTGTATCCTTTTTATGGAAAACTGAAAACCAAACCCACACTCCCGGTTAACGAATTGCTGGCCGGCAATGGCGCGCTGGTCGAACCTAACTTTTTACTCAAAACCAGATTAAACGTCGGTGATACGTTTCAACTGGGATCTGTTACCGCACGCATCGCGGGCGTGATCGAAGGCGAACCCGACCGCATCTCGCTCGCGTTCAGCATCGGACCGCGCGTGATGGTCTCCAACGACACGCTGGACCAGTCCCAGCTCATCGCGCCGGGGAGCCGCATCCGCTACAAAACCCTGATACGTTTACCGGAGAAATTCAAACCCGATAAGGCCGTCGGATTGCTGGAGTTCGGGTTGAAAGACAAGGGTACTTCGATCCGCACCTACCGCGATATGGAGTCGAACCTGACCGATTCCGTCGACCGCATGGGGAAATATCTCGGCTCGGTGGGCGTGATCGCCCTGCTGATGGGCGGAATTGGCATCGCGATGATCATCCGCACCTTCATGGCGCAGAAGCTGGACACCATCGCCATCCTCAATTGCCTGGGCGCAACGTCACGCACGGTGTTCCGAGTGTACCTCCTGCAGGCGGTACTACTCGGATTGATCGGGAGCGCCTTGGGCGTCGGTATCGGTTACGGATTGCAATACCTACTCCCTTCCGGTATGGCCGGTTTGCTGAACCTCGAATTTGAACCCGGTTTCCTCTGGGTACCGGCGGCACAGTCGCTGTCTCTCGGAATGTTCATCACCCTGCTGTTTACCGTGTGGCCGTTGATCCGCGCCGTGCGGACGCGTCCATTGCGGCTGTTCCGGCACATTGCTGAGGAAGAAGAGCTGGCAAAAGGATCACGCCGTCAGCGCTGGTTCATGGGTGTGCTGTTTGCGGCAGGGCTTGCGGCAATTATTTTCTGGCAGGCGGACTCGATCCAGCGGGGACTGGTATTTCTGATTTCGCTGGTGGTTTCGGCTGGCCTGCTGGCGGGCATCTCGGCATTGCTTCTCAAGGCGCTCCGCAGACTGCCGCCTTCGAAGCGCATGACGCGGCGGTACGGACTCGCCAATTTATACCGTCCCAACAATCAGGCGATATCGATCATCACCGCCCTGGGTATGGGGATCATGCTGGTGCTGTCGATCCGGCTGGTGCAGATGGACATGATCGCCATGCTCAACAAGAACACCGATATCAAACCGCCTAATTTTTTCTTTATCGATATCCAACGGGGTCAAACCGACACATTTGAAAAAGTAGTGCGCCAAACCGTTCCGGAGGCTGAATTGGAACTGACGCCGCTGGTGAGGTCGCGGCTGCACAGCATCGACGACCGTAAAATGGAACACTGGCAATACAAGAACAAGCATGAAGAGGAATGGTTTATCACGCGCGAATTCGTGCTGACTTATATGGAGGACGAACCGCCGCGGGACAATGTCATCACCCAGGGCCGCTGGTGGAACGAGGAGGAGGGGCAACGGTCCCTGGTATCGCTGGAAGAAGATGCGGCGCGGCGGCTGGGCGCCAAACTGGGATCGCAACTCACCGTGGATATCCAGGGTATTCCCGTTACCGCCGAGGTAACCAGCATCCGCAAAGTGAGCTGGCGCAACATCCGCACTAATTTCTACATGATCTTTTCACCCGGCGCCTTGGCGCAGGCCCCGGTGACCTATGTCGGGTCCGTCAGCCTCGATCCGGAAAAGGAAATGGCCCTGCAATCGGCGGTGGTGGACGCCCTGCCGAATCTCACCGCGCTGAGCACGCGCGACATCGTCGATACGGTGGAGTCGGTTGTCAACAAACTGCTGACGCTGGTGGACTTCATGTCGGGCTTCGCCATCGTTTCCGGGCTGTTTATTTTATCGGGCGCCATTGCATCGACCAAGTTCCGGCGGCTTAAGGAGTCGGCGATTCTCAAAACGCTGGGGGCCAAGCGGAGTGTGGTGGTATCGATTCTGGGTTATGAATACGCCATGCTGGGGGTCATCGCCGCTACCATAGGCGTTTTACTGTCGGCGGGTCTCTCGTGGGCGGTGATGGAGTACATCGTAAAATCCGACTGGCACTTGAGAATCGTTCCGCTGGGATGGGCGTTATTCACGGCAATCATCCTCACCACCGTCACCGGCATCCTGAGCAGTCTCGACGTTCTGCGTAACAAACCGGTCCACACCCTGCGCAAAGCGGACGCCTGATTCCTTAAATTTTTTAACGGAGCGGGAGTTTTATTCTCTCAACCTTCCCGACAAACCGCTTCCCTCTCTGCGCAAATTTTACGCTATTTAGGCATTTCACCCCTTATACTATATTCAAACGACACTTCATTTATTATTTGGCTTATCAGGCATGAGATCTGACGATTTGAAGAACAGTGACAACAGCAATCTGTGTAATTTTCTTTCGATCTATTCCTGGATCGGAATAGTCGTCACTTTTCTATTCCCCACCTCCAGAATATTTTCAGCCAGCGGCTACCCAGTCGTGGAGTGGATTCTGGCATCATCCGCATTAGTGATTATTCCGTTGGGGTTAAAAGCCGCCATTCAAGACGCAGGGCCTTATCATCCTAGTTTTCTTTGGAAGCTGGCGGTATACAGTCAACCAATTGCGGGAATATCGCTTGCACTCAGTTTATTTGTTGAGGTGGGAATCTTATCGGGAATACTATCTTTAATCTGGGCAGTTAACTCCGTTCTAATTTTCCTGATAGGTCTTAAAAAAATCCTTCTAAGAGGGCTTTATATCCATGAGGAAACTTTTATCGACATTGGTCTGATCTACTTACCTGTCGGGGCGGTTTGGTATTCTGCTTCAAGATGGGGGATAGACTTATTGGGATTTTCTTCTTTTATAGTCACATTAACAGCCGTTCATTTCCATATAGCAGGAATGGGAGCATCTGTAATGACCGGCCAACTTGGAAGAGTTGTAAAACACAAAAATCCCGCCGCTTACCTGGCCGCGGGCTCGATTATCTCCTCCACACCTATTTTAGTGGCCGCAGGAATCAACTCATCTCCAATTGTTGAAGTAATCATGGCCTGCCTACTTGCCGCCGGAGTAGCCGTCTTAGCGGTTCTTACGATTAGAACACTACCTTATAAGTTTTCAAATGATCCCAGTAGCGTCAGGAAGTTTCTTTACGCGACACTCGGCGCATCCCAATCCATCTCTTTGTTGACCATGATTCTGGCTTGCACATTTGCTTATGGTGAATATAGAGAGCAAGCGTGGATACCTCTTGAATCAATGGTTACATATCACGGAATATTAAACTATTTTGGATTTCTGGCGCCCTCCTTAGTTTGCCTCGGGCTTCTGGACACCCGACGTTCAAACATTGAGGAATACATACCGTTCCAAAACCTTTTTGGTTCAAGCTACATAGGCGCTGACTTTTTCAAAGCAAACCATCTTATCAACTTTGAAAACGGGAGGCGAAAAGGACTTTATGATGATTTTATTTCCCTGTTTCAAATAGAGGCACTTAGAGGATCGGCCAACCAAACCATTATCAGGTATTTTGAAGACACTTCCAACGTGGCCCTTGTCTGCCAACCCAGATGGTTGGCTGGTTTTAAATGGCTTTCCCTTCTGGTTCATTATATCGGAAGGCGATTGGGCCAATTGACTTTACCTTTGAATGGCGAAGTCCCAATAATTAACAGTGAGCTTCATAGCTTGAACAAACGGGCGGGGCTTACAACAAATCCAGTTTCCTGCATCAGGACTTATGAGGATGGAACACCGATGCACGTGACCAGTTATTCCACTCACAGAATAAGCAATAGAACCTATATGAATATAAGCCTTCCCATTCCCCTTGGACAATTGCATTCCATTCTTGGAATAAATACAATCCCTGGGAACAGCAAATTTACCGGGCTTAAATTAAGTTCCAAATCCCAGCAAAAGCTCGATACAGGGCTATGGCTGGATTTCAAATTTTTCCGGATAAAGATTCCATTGCATGAGACCCTTGAAATGTGGGATTCAGAATCTCCGAAAGAAATAAATAATCTTGGCATTGGGATTACCCAAGATAATTCCAGCATAGCACATCATACCTTTTGGTTTCTGGGCATCAAATGTCTGGAACTAAACTACGCAGTCATAAAAAAGAACTCTACAAGCCAGCGTAAAGAGTTATTTACCGGGTGAACCATTAAAATGGAAACAGCATTTTACATATTGCTAATCATAGGACATCTGGGGCTTTTTGATGTACTTTACTACCATAACTATAAATGCAATCTCCATGAACTGGAGCACGCCCGGACCGAAGTAGTCATCCATACTGCAAGGCATCTAATTTACGCCCTTCAATTTCTTTATATAGCGAATTTTCGCGCCTACGGAATCTGGATTTGGCTGCCTATATTCATTTACCTTCTAGACATCATAATAGCCCTCATGGATATCTGGGTAGAGCCTGAGGCGAGAAAACCTCAAGGAGGTCTTCCCAGAGGGGAGTACTTCATGCATATTGTGCTGTCTATGCTGGTTGGCATGTATTTAATTCTTGTCCTCCAACAATTGTATCTTGACTTCGAATTACCAACCAACTTTAAATATTCTCCTCCACATGTGCCAAAGGTTTTAACCTTTTATATGACAATAATGGGAATGGCCACCATAGTTTTTTTTATTTTTGACAGCTTTCGATTATCTAAAAGGACCTAAAGGCATGTCTCCGAAACCTGAAACCCTGGTCGTGGAATCATTAGTGGACGCGCCTTTAGAGATGGTGTGGGATCGAACCCAAAACCCGAAAAACCATATCAGATGGGACATAAGGTTTACGGACATACAATATCTTGAGCGCAAGGATAAAAAGGGTTTTAATCTCCTGCAGTATAAAACGAGAATAGGATTTGGTTTCAGCATTACCGGAAACGGAAGATATTTACAGACTGTCATCCATGAGAAATCTGCTTTTGAGTTTTGGTCCGACGATATCATATCTTTGATTGCTAAAGGAAAAGGAATATGGCTCTACCAGCCACTGGGGGGAAAAACATATTTTAAAACCGTTTTCGACTACAATACCCGCTTTGGCCTGCTTGGAAAGTTTGTCGACTCCTATATTTTCAGACCCATGTTCTGCCTGGCCACAGAATGGGGTTTCGAATCACTTCGATTGTGGTGTGAAGGCGAAGCAGACCGCCTCAAAAAACGAAAAAGCTGGTTGCAATTTACCTCCTTCCTATTGGGTCGCGCCTGGAGAGGGGGCAACTCCAATGCAATGACTTACAGTTGGCTCGGTGGAGGGAACCCAAAACATTCCCGACTTTTGAATCCAGACCCTTCCAACCATATCCTGCTGTTTGACGGGGTATGTAATTTATGTAATGGCCTGGTTCAATTTGTCATTGGGCGGGACCCAGAATCCAAGTTTTCTTTTGCATCATTACAATCGGAGACCGGAAGTAAGTTATTGCACAAATATGGCTTGCCAACAGACGATATGGATACCTTTGTATATATCAGGAATGGCATTGCCTATAAAAAATCAACCGCAGGCTTATTTACCTTAAAGGATTTGGGAGGTGTCTGGAGTATTGCTTTCATGCTTGTTTTTATCCCCACATTAATCAGAGATTTCTTTTACGATTTATTGGCAACCCACAGGCATGGTATTTTCGGTAAGAAAAATACTTGCATGATTCCTTCCTCGGAAACGAAGGACCGGTTTTTAGATTAATTGTCTTCCTGACTTGAGTTACAATGCCATGACCTTTTACTTCTTGTGAGTCCAGGAAAATGGTTCGTAAAAACTACTTTCTTGCCTATTCTCTTTCCTATCTTTCTTCGTACTTATGGCTTTCGGTAATATTAGGATTTCTGCTTTTTTCTTCACCCGTGCTTGCCGACTTCAATCCTTATGTTCACGATAAACCATATGAGGCGCCGCATTACGTTCCGCCCCCACCACCGGTATCGAAAGTTCACCTGACTGACAACAACGACGGCACCATCACCGACCAGAACGGTTTGATGTGGACTCAGAAAGACAGCTATGCCGATTTGGGTCGATGCTTGAACTGGCATGAATCCTATGAATACGTTCAAAAGTTAAAGACCGGTGGACACGACGACTGGCGAATGCCCACCACTTGGGAAATGTACGGCATTTACGACGACACCGTAGACAATATTATGGCGTGGGACCACGATCCGGAAAATCCCCTGCACCTGAATGACCTGTTTGCTGATGGCGCCGCGTACTGGTACTGGTCCGGAGATAAGCAGGATACCAATTTGTCGGATTGCTGTGCGCCTTCTTTCTATTTTGCCAGGGGATTCTCTAACGTGCGGCGGCTATCGATATGCAGTAACGGCGGTGTACGTGCGGTGCGTCAGGCGAAGTAACCTCTTTATAAAGATTTTTTGGCAGGAAGGTGAATTCGGAACGTGCTGCCCTTACCGACGGTGCTGTCCACACTGACACTTCCGCCATGCACCTGGGCGATATGTTTGACGATGGCGAGCCCGAGGCCGGTACCTCCCATCTCGCGGCTCCGATCCCGATCTACCCGGTAGAACCGCTCGAATAGTCGTGGGAAATGTTCCTTTTCGATGCCTCGCCCTTCATCCGTAACGGCCACCTTGATCCCTCCCTTATCGGAAGAAACAGCGACCCGGACCTGCGTTGAAGGCTGGCTGTATTTGATGGCATTGTCCACCAGATTGATCAGCGCCTGCTCGAACAACTGTGGATGAAGGGGTGCGCGAATATTTTCCGGGCAATCTATTTCCAGGCGAATGTTTTTTTTGGAGGCGTTCACAGAACACACCCGGACCGCCATTTCCAGAACAGGTTTCAACAGACCTTCCTGAATTTCT
>JAOUPX010000040.1 GCA_029879645.1 Nitrospinota bacterium | reverse complement strand
GAGGTTATAGAAAACCCAGATTCTTCGTCGCTGGCGCTCCTCAGAATGACAACCTTGAGTTTCCCTTCTCCATTTTCCTTACTCCCTGTCCGTAATTAAATCCTCCATCCTCTTGCGCAACAGAGTTTGATCAGGGCGGGGAGCAGGGTGATGGAGGTGATCATGCAACTGCCGACGCCCAGGGTAAGCACGAGGCCGACGCTGTACACGCCCTGATGGTCCGCCACCATCAGGCTTCCGAATCCGATCATGGTGGTCAGTGAAGTGAGCACCACCGCCTGCCCGGTACTTTTCGAGATCACGTTCCTGCCGCACTCCGGTTCCTCGCGGTTGCGGTGCAGAATATGCACGCCATCGACCACTCCAATACCCAGAATCAGCGGCAGGATCACCAGGTTGGCCAGGTTGAACTGTATGCCTGTCAGGTGCATCAGTCCCAGAGTAAACACCGCTCCGGCCAGTGTGGGAAGCAGGACCAACAGGGTGGTCAGGACATTGCGCAGGGTCAGCAGAAGGTACAGAGTAATCGCCGCCAGCGCGTACAGCCCGGCGCGGATGTAGCCATCGATCATCAGGCGGCTCGATTCGAACATATGCACCGCGTTGCCGGTGACGTTGGGGTCGATTCGTTTCATCTCGTATAGAAACTTTTCCATCTCCTCCCGCTCCCAGATATTAATGCTGGGGTACACCAGCAGAAGGTATTTGCCGTCGGCGCTGACGAACCGGTCTTTCAGGTCGCCGGGAATATCTTCCACCTTTACAGGCGTGGGATGGACCGAGCCCTGGAGGTCGGTTATCTTTCCGCGGTAGTCGGCAAACAGGATTTTTGAGAAATCCTTGAGCCGTTGAGCGGCGGTATCCGGGTCGGCCTTCTGCAGGGTTTCCTCCAACAGCCGCGCCTGATTCGAGGCTTCATAGACATCGTCCTGCTCGCCCTCTTTTTCCTTTTTACGAAGCTTGAAACGGATTTTCTCCAGCGTGGCCCGCACGGCAGAAAGGGAAAACGGTTCGTCCTCCGATTGCACCTTCAACGGATCGATCAGTGGTGCAAGAGCATTCACATTTTGGATTCTGGTTTCCTGGTTTTCCGGCAAGGCGGTCAAAAGACTTTCGACGTTGCCGACCGAGGGCATGGCTTTCAGAATCCGGTATTTTTCCCGGGCATCTTCAAGGTTGTCCGCCACCAGAGCGGCGTTCCACGAAGCGCGTTTGGCGTTTTCGATAATCTTCAATTCGTACTGCACCGCCTCGGTCCCTTTAGCCTGCATGTTGAGCAGGTTGTAATCGAAATACAGATCCTTGGAAACGTAGCCGCACCAGGCCAGCAGAGCCAGCGAGGCGAAGATAATCAAATAATAATGCGAGTACAGTTTTTCGAACAGCGCGTCGCGTTTCTCCACCCGCTCCGGCTTGAGGTACACCGGCTGCCGCCAGCGCTCTTCCAGACTGATCAACGCCGGCAGGAGCAGAAGCATACCGAGCAGACACAACACAATGCCGCCGGCGGCGATAATCCCCAGCTCGACGATGCCGATAAAGTCGGTAAACACCATGGCGCCGAAGGCGATGGCGGTGGTGACCGCTCCCGCCAGGTTGCCCCGTCCGGTGAGTTGTAACGTGTTCCGCATCGCCAGACAGGTGCCGTGACCCAGCCGCCTTTCTTCCCGGTAGCGGCAGAGAATATGAATTCCGAAATCGATGCCCAGCCCGATCAGGATGGTGGTGAACACGACGGAAAGAATATTGAGATGGCCGACGGCCAGAGTGGTGTATCCCATGGCCCACGCTATCGAAACGATCAGTGTGAACACCGCCAGCAGGGGCTCGGTCACCCGCCGGTAAAACAGAATGAACAACAGGGCCACGCCGGTCAGTGCGTACCAGGAGGCTCTTTTAACATCGGTATGAGTGGTGAACATTTCATCCGACGAGATCACTTCACCTCCGGTCATGCCCACTTTGATTTGAGGAAATCCGGGAAGCAGTTCGGCAATGACGGCACGGATGCCCTCGATCGCGTCCTTGGAGCCGGCGAAGTCCCCTTCCGTTTCCTCCGGGTTGAGCAGAATGAACAGCAGGCGTTCGTCATCGGATACCAGGTAACCCGCCTCCCTCAGGGGATGATTCTCCTGTTCAAGCAAGGTTCCCCACGGCGAGCGATAGACCGCACCACCCTCTACGTGCCGGTTCATTTGGGTGAGCAGGGAAATCAGCAGACCGAGGTCCTCGGTCTCGTCATCGACTTCCGTTTCCTCTTCGGTGCCGAGAAAATCACCGAGCATGGAATCGACCATACCCGTGCTGATTTCGCGGTTGAGGCTGGCGAGAAGCGTGTTGAGTCCGGGCGAAGCGTTTACCCGCTTCAGGAATTCCTGATGGGCCTGAAGGTTCTCCTGCAATTGATTCAGGTCTTGCGGCTCCAGGAACAGCAGGGATTTGCTTTTAAAATAATCCGTATTGATTTTGTAATAAATTCCGGAGGAAATTTCAGGACGGTCTTTCAGCTTTTCGGCCAAACGGTCGGCAAACCGTTTCATGGTTACAGGCTCTTCCCCCTCGACCACGACAATCATGCCGTCAAAATCCTGAAAACGCTCCCGGTATTGCTGGTAGAGGACGTGGAACCGCATGTCTTTGGAGATCAGGTCTTCCCGGCTGGTGTTAAATTGCAGATGGGTGGCCGTGTACCACAAACTGAGAGCCGCCAGGGAAAGCGAAACAAACAGCACCCACCAGGGATGGTAATAGGCCAGGGTCTCAAAAGCCGTAAACACCCGGTCCAGAGGTCCGGTTCGGGAGTTGGGGGCTGATTTTTTAGATGGGACGGTAGAGTCCATAAAATAGGAAAACGTTGCTCAAGCTTTCAAGGCAGGGAATTTGACGGCAAATACTTGTAAAAACAGTATAACAGGTCAAATTAAAGCTTCAGAAAATTTTTGCCCGGCTGGAAGGGAAGCATGATTAAAAACTAAAGCCCAAACTGAATATGTGGGCGTTGATACCAATATTGGGACTTTTAACATTGGAGTTGGACAAATGCCAGAGCCGGTAATTAATATTGAATGAGGTTCCGTTGTCAAGGTGGTATTCCATCCCGGCGCCTGCCTGCAGGATGAATTCGAATGACGTGGCCAGCTCTTTCGATTCCTGAAACCAGTCGCCCCAGGATCCCCCCACTCCGGCGAACAGGAAAGGAGCCCAGGATCGTTCGGGATTGAGAAATTTATATTCAAACTGCATCGGTACCAGGCCAAACTGATAGTTGGGTGCATTCTCCACCACCTGATTATTCCGCGAGGGATCTTTTACGGTAACGGCTATCCCCGCTTCGATGACCCAATACAGGGCGCCCCGATAGATGGATTTCCCCATGATCCCGGTCAGATTGTATTTAAAATGAGGGAAAACATGCGCAAACCGGATCTTTGTACGCTCGTCGGAAACGGCATCGACCGGGGGAATGTTGATGCTAAAGCCGAATCCCAGATTCATACCAAATACATATTGCCCTTTGGCAAAGCGACTTTCAAAATCAGGCAAGGAGTTCCCATGCTGAGCCGCAGCAACTCCCGAATCCGGAGAGGCCTGCGCCACCTGTCCTTCCCTGGTGGAGGACAAAACGACTTCGCTAGAATCACCCGCCAGGCGGGGATTAAAAAATTGAGCCCATACCCTTTCCGAACTCAAGGGAATGAGCAGAAGAACCCATAAAAGGGCCCCAATATACCTGTTCATCAATAAACCGCCGTTAAGATTGCCAATTCCCCTCCCCAAAGGAGTCGGGATTATAACATAAACCTTTCTAACGTTTTGCAGGCGAACCCGCAGACTCAAAAAACCAGGATTCAGCATCTTTCAGACACCACCCACTTTCCGCCTCATAAAATACTATTTCTTACAATTCCTTATAAATAAATCCCTTAATCAAACTCTCCCTTAGCCCTGGGGGTCAGTTTATTTGTACTCTTCCGGCAGGGGTGTTAGAATTCATACTCACTTTTCGGCTTTATTTTTTAAAGCCATCGGGCTTGAAAATAGTCAAAATCGGAACCGTTCCCGCATCCAGAGCATCTAAAAGCAGAACCATTTTTACCGGGTGATATTCTCCGGCGGGTCCTGGCACTGGACGCAGAACACCACAACAGGGGATCTGGCGAACCATGCCCACTCAGGAAGAAAAAGAGCAGGACGAAATACTTGTCCGGGATATGAAAGCCGGGAGCATGGAGGCGTTCGATAAAATCTTCGAGCTCTACCAGCGGAAGATCTACGCTCTGGCTTTCAATATGACGCGCAACCAGATGGATGCGCAGGATGTCACCCAGGACGTTTTGCTGACGATATATAGAAAAATAGATACGTTTCAGGGAAAATCGGCCTTCTCCAGTTGGGTGTATCGCATTACACTAAATGCGACTTACATGAAGCTGAGAACCAAGAAAAAGGAGCAATACGTATCGCTGGATGAGGGACTGCCCAATTTCAACCATGCTGGATTCCAGAACGATAAAGTTTCCGATTGGTCGAAAGGCACCGATTCCCTGTTGTTTTCAAATGAAACCAAGGAAATGATTGAAAAAGCGGTGGACCAGCTCCCGGAAAAAGAGAAAGTGGTTTTTATTTTGAGGGATGTCGAGGGACTGTCGACTGAAAAAGTGAGGGATATTCTGGATTTGACCATTCCCGCGGTCAAATCCCGCCTGCATCGGGCACGCCTTTTTCTGCGGAAAAAGCTGTCCAATTATTTTGATGAGCACCAAACACGGAGCACCAAAAAATGATCTGCTGTAAAGAATGCATTGAACTATTGTGCGATTATTTTGAAGGAACCCTGGACTCCAATACGGCGACCTCGCTGGAAGATCATTTTAAGGATTGCCCGCCCTGTGTCTCCTTTCTGGAAACCTACCGGCAAACCTCGGATTTGTGCCGGAAAACCCTTTCCGCCGTTGAAATACCGGAGGCGGTACAGGAAAGACTTCGCGATTTTGTAAAAAACCGAATTCAAAATCATTGAAAACAGACCCGCTAAATACCGCAATCCGTTCCTGTGAGTGGTTTAAAATTGCAACATTGACAAATATTTTATTTATTGCTTAACTATAGAAAACCCAACTGTTTTCCCGTATCATTTTGGCTCCAGATCATCCAAAATTCTGTAATTCTGGCAAAGGAACGATTCATGGTAGAAATGAAAGTAGAAGGTCTCACGCTGGATCCCCTGACCAACATGCCCATCATCATCCTCAAGGATTTGGAGGGAAATCGGGCATTACCGATCTGGGTCGGTTTTTTTGAGGCCAATGCCATTGCTCTGGAGATCGAAAAAATTGCCACCCCCCGGCCCATGACCCATGACCTGATGAAAAATCTCATTACCGACATGAAGGGGGAAATCAATCACATTCTGGTCAGCGAACTGAAAGACAACACGTTTTACGCGGTCATTTCCATGATGTCCGGCGGCAGTACCCTGAAAATCGATTCCCGACCCAGCGATGCCATCGCCCTGGCCCTGCGCGTCAAGGCCCCGATTTACGTCAACGAAGCTGTCATCGAAGCGGCCAAAAGCCTGGACCTTCCTGATACTTCTAAAGCCAATACACAGGACAAGGATCAGTGGAAGAAATGGCTGGATAACATCAAGCCGCAGGATTTCGGCAATCTTTAATCCACACGATCCACCTTTTAATTTGATACCCGCTCCCTTCCGCCTCCAACTAGCCCTTGCACCCAACGCCTGTTATTACTTATCATGCCTAAAGGAACAGCTTGGCCTGTCAACCCTTTCGGGATGTGACCGTGGATAGCATTAAAACAATCGGCGTCTTCTGCAAACAAAAACCCAATATCAGCCGGGCTGTTCTACAGGAACTCGCCGAATGGCTGAGAAAAAGAAATTACCAACTCCTCATGGCACCGGAGACCGCTGAAATCATCGGCGAAACCTCCGAATGCCGCAGAGAAGACATCCCGTCCCAGGCGGATCTGATAATCGTTCTGGGTGGCGACGGCACCCTGCTCAGCGTGGCACGGCTGACCCATCCGTTCGATGTCCCCATACTTGCCGTCAACCTGGGAAGCTTGGGCTTCCTGACCGAAGTGGCTCTGCCGGAATTATATGGCACTCTCGAACAGGTACTGGAGGGGGAGTCCTCTATCGAACGGCGTATGCTGTTGAACGCCTGCCTCCAACGTAAGGGAACCACGGTGCAGGACGATTTTGCATTGAACGACGTGGTGATCAATAAAAGCGCCGCGCGCATCGTCAACCTCGAGGTACACGTCAACGGCCAGTACATGACCTCTTATCGTGCGGACGGGCTCATCATTGCCACGCCGACGGGATCCACCGCTTATTCGCTTTCGGCAGGAGGACCGATCATTCATCCCAGCATGAATGCCCTGCTCTTGAGCCCCATCTGCCCGTTTACCCTCACCAACCGGCCGATTGTGATTCCCAACCAGTCCACCCTGCAGGTGCGGTTGATTACCGAAGAAGAAGTGCAGGTAACGCTGGATGGGCAAACCGGATACTCCATGTTCCGCGACGACGTGCTGGAAATCAAACAGGGGCCGACACCGGTCAGCCTGATCCAATCCAAGGATAAAAATTATTATCAGATACTCCGGCAAAAACTTCACTGGGGCCGGCCGGCGGACGACCGGAAACAGGGTTCATGAACCCCGTCGCAGTCCCCACATCAATCCGTCCCGCTTGAGTTTTATGACCACAAATCAAAACATAGTCGCGTGCGGGAACACGGTGGACATCGGGACGCCTGTAGTTCTTTGGGACCAGGCCAGAGGATACGCCTGCCCTCACAAAAGAGGCCGCCAACACTGTTCGCAACACGACCCTCAACTAAACGACGCACCGACCCGGGCGGACTCCAGATACCAAATCAGTGACCCACAAACAGCCTATGAAGAGCTAAAGCAATGCGTTTACCAGTTTGTCCTGCATTATGACGTCTGTTACAGTTCGTACCATTGCCACCAGATTTTGCAAGACAGCACATTTAAAGGGAGCCATTTTTATCTGGACCTCGACGGCACCATCTACCAGACCTGCGACCTGTACTGGAAAACCAACACCGCCCCGGCGGACGACCGGCAGGGCAACGAACGCGCCGTACACGTCGAAATCGCGAACCTCTCCTGGCAGGCCCTGGCCGAGGAATCCGACCTCTATCATGCACCCAAAGATCTCTACCGTAAAGTGAGGGAACGCTGGCGGTTCGACCTGCCTGATAAATACGGCAAGAAGTTGCGACAGCCGAATTTTCAACCTTTCGCTTCACGCGCTTACGGCGAACGCGGTTATTTCAGCAGACGTATCAACGGACGGATGGTGCGCATGTGGGATTTCACCGAGGAACAGTATCAGGCCCTCATCCGGTTATGTGTCGGAATCAACCAACTGCTGCCGAGCATAGCCCTCAAGGTGCCCTTCGATAAAGAAAAGCGGCGCACCCCACTCGACAAAATCAAGAACTTTGCAACGTTCAAGGGAATTCTCGGGCATGCCCACGTCCAGGGCGGAAATACCGATGGGGTTAAGAAGAAATACGACCCCGGCTCCGCGTTCAACTGGGGACGTTTACGAAAAGCGGTCGCGCTGAAATCTAAATAAATATCCCATAGTTAATAAAAGTTGACCCAATCGCCCGTTTGACGGTAGTTTGGAGTCACACTTAAATCGAAATAGGAACTATTGCAATGAAGACAGGAATTTTCAGAGACGAGCTTCCGGGGGAGCGTAAAAGCATCATCAACCTGCTGATGACGGGGTATCTGGTGGTCATTTCCATACTCGGCTACATGGCGTTTTATCTGTCCATCCAGATGGGGCAGGCGGACCGGGTGGTCCAGGAAATGAATCCCGCTTCAATGACGGCGGAGGAAATCAATGTGGTCAAAGCACGTCTGTCGATGACGTTCAACCGGCTGAGCAATGAATCCAAGTGGATTGCGATCCTGGGGGGTTTGTTTTCAATTATCGGGGGAGTCTACACCTACAATCTGGTCATCCGGCCGCTTCGCAAGCTGGTGACGTACGCGGAAACCGGCGAGGGGGAGCTACCGGAGATCAAAACCAACAACGAGATCAAACAACTGATGACCGCCATCGTCGGCGAACCCACTGAGCCATCGGATAAACAGAACACCACTAAATCCTGAATAAAAGTATTAGCTTCTTGCCTAAAAGAACGCTGGGTTCGACTAGAAAAACAAATGCAGTCGCCCTATTGATGGACGATTTTAAAACAGCTCGTTGCATCCAATTCTTACAACACCAGGATGTGAGATCATTAGCCCCCCTGACTCTCTTCAAAACCAAATCCGTTTAAAGATTGACAAGACAAAGCCGTTGTTTTGCGGAAGTGTTGGAGTTAATCCACCCGTTTACTCTTGAGACGGGTGATGAGAAGGGATCAGCTTGCCCAGAGTGTCGACCTTCTCCATCTGAATTTCAAAATTCAGGGAAGAATCGGCGCCGGTTCCGCGGAAATTTCCTGTTGTTGGAGAGGCCAATATCCATGTCGGACTGGAAGTCAGGGCCACATGGTAGTGTGAAACCACCAGGCCGACACTTGGGTCATATCCCCGCCAGCCCCCGCCCGGCAGGTAGACTTCTGCCCATGCGTGAAGCTCCCGGTCTGAAAATTCTTCATCCCCATAATAGTAACCGCTGGTAAACCGAGCAGGCAGTCCAAAAACCCGGCAGGCATCCATAAAAAGCACCGTAAAATCCCGGCAGGCCCCTTTTTTCTTGCTCAGTAATTCTTCGGGTGACATGGGATCGCCGGTGAGCCGCAGGGTTATTTCAAATGATTCATGAATACGGGAGCATAAGGTACTCAGGAAGGAAACCGTATTTTGATTAACCTCCCGGGCAATTTCCCGGGCAAAGTCGTCCACCTTTGCCGACGGGGACCCCCTATGCAGGTAAGGCCCAAGAGAGAACTGATAATTCTCCGAAAGCTGTACGGGCACTTCAAGATATTTCTGATCTCTCAGAATAAAATCAAATGGATTTTCTCTCAGGGTTTCCACCCAGGAGGTTGCGGTGAGATTTAAGACGGGATGAGTGCCGCTGAACCACAGAAAAGCAGAAGAGGTTCCATCCAGATCCACCAGGTCCGTCCTTCCCTCCGGGGAAGGATCAACCGTCAATTCAAATTGATGAAGTTTTTGCCAGCAATCCGAACGGGGTCGCAAACGAACCGTCATGGGTTCCAAAAATACGGGTTGGGAATAGGAAAACCGGGTCTGGTGTCGAATACGCAGAAACAAACGTCAGGTTCCTGAAACGGCGTTAAAGGAGGGTAATACCTTGTTGGTCCAATTGGCGGGCAACTCCTCCAATGACCGGGTCAGGTTTTCCCTCCACCAGGCGCACACTTCAAGCATTTCCTCTTTGTCATACTGGTATTCGCTGAACTTAAAAGAATTCTTTTTATAATAAATAACGTCAATCGGAAACCCCACGCCGGTGGCGCTTCTGCGTGTGGCATCAAAGGCAAGAAAGCCGACTTTGAGCGCGGTGATCGGACTGGAGTTATGATTCAATCCCAGATCCAGAATGGGTTTGCCATAGCCGCCCTCACCTATGATCTGATAAGGAGTTTCGTTTGTGATTTCCACCCAGTTGCCCTGCGGGTAGATCAGATACAATTTGTGCTCTTTATCTTTGGCAAGCTGTCCGCCCATAAGGGAATGCAAGTCGAAGGAGAGGCCGCTCTCTTCCAGAGAAGACTTGTCTTCTTCCGCCACTTTCCTGATCTGATCGGTATAATGATTGACCGCTTTATACATTTTGTCAAACTGTTGACCAGACTCATTAATGGTTTCTTCAAAATAGGTCAGCGCCTTGTCGCGGACCGAACGAAGGCCTGAAGTCATGAGAAACAGGCTTTGGTTCGGTTTTTGGTGCAGGGTCACTTTTCGAGCGAGTGTTTGTACGCCGCCACTGGTAATCCTGGAATCTGCCAGGGCGATAATTCCATCAGCGATTTTAATGCCGACGCAAAAAGTCATTGAATTTGAACTCCTGATTGATTTATCTCAGCCACCGATTTGATGGCAAAAAAGTTGTCGTGAATAACGCTACTCACCTGATTTAAGTCGGACTGAATTTCATCCAGAAACTGATGCACACCAACGGCCATCACTTCATCAATGTGGGAGTAATTCAATTTCCCGGTCAATTTCCCAAATTGCCTGGCCAGGTCGTTATCATAAACTCCGAAAGGAGTTCCGCTGATGTTAAAAAAAGCCCGCTCTGCATGGTAAATACAATATCGTATTGAACGGGGAAACTCACGATCAAAAACGAGAAAATCGACAATGTTTTTGGAGCTGATCAAATTGAACCGCTTCCGGTACATTTCCAGGGAGCTCGTTGATTTTAAAAGCGCGGTCCATTGAACGCTGTCCAGCGAAGAGCCCACGTAATCAATTCTTGGAAGAATAATAAAGTATTTAACGTCCAGTATCCGGGAGGTTTTATCTGCCCGTTCCAGAAGCCGGCCCAACTCAGAAAAGTTCCAGGCCTCCCCATGCGACATCGTGGAATAGGCTATGCCCGTGATCAGATGGCAGGCCATTTTTATATTGAGATAAAATTTATAGGGAGTTTTGGCGGCATCCTGAATTGATCCGGGTTCCACAATGGTCAGGTAAAGATTATTGATATTTTCCCACATTTCAGAAGGGATGATTTCCCTTACCGACCGGGCATTTTCGCGCGCGGCGGTGAGGCAGGAGATAATCGAGTGGGGATAGTTCCTATCAAATGTATGAAAGAACATGACGTTCTCTCGACTATAACCCTTATAATTTTCAGAAAAATATTGATAGTCACCGGTGATGTCCACCAGGGGTTTCCAGGCATTGGGGTCCTGCCTCATGGTGGGCAAGTCTAGAAGCATGTGGAGTTGCGATTCAATCAACCGCGCGGTATTTTCCGCCCTCTCCAGATAACGGTTCATCCAATACAATGAATTTGCAACTCGACTCAGCATACTAATATCCAGGGGCAGGCATTCCTGATCAACTCAGACATCAGTCAGCCTATTATTGGTTTTAATCATGTCTTGCTCCAGAACCCAGGTATCTTTACTGCCGCCTCCCTGCGAGGAATTGACAACTAGGGAATTTTTTTTGAGCGCTACGCGCGTCAATCCGCCGGGAAGAACGTAAATATCTTTTCCATAGAGCACATAGGGCCGCAAGTCAACATGCCGTCCCTCGAAGTGGTCTTTCACAATAACGGGAACCCTTGAAAGCTGGATGACCGGCTGACCAATGTAATTCCTTGGTTCGCGTAATATGTTATTGATCATATCTTTTTGTTCCTTTTTGGTGGAAAAAGGACCGATCAACATGCCATACCCGCCGGATCCATGCGCTGTTTTGACAACGAAATTTTCTATATTATCAATGACATGTTGCCGCTGTTTTGCGTCTTCACAAACATAGGTGGGTACATTCGGAAGAATCGCGTCTTCCCCGGTGTAATACTTGATGATTTCAGGAACAAACGAATAGATGGCTTTGTCATCGGCAATTCCCGCGCCTGGAGCATTGGCCATCGCCACCTTTCCCTTGCGATAAGACTTCATAATTCCCGGAACACCCAAAAGAGAGTCCGGATTGAAGACGGTGGGATCGAGAAACTCATCATCAATCCTCCGGTAGATGACATGAATTCGCTCAAACCCCTTGGTGGTTCTCATATAGACAACGTCATCCATAACCACCAGGTCCTGACCTTCGACCAACTCCTCTCCCATTTGCTGGGCCAGAAAAGAATGCTCAAAATAAGCGGAGTTATAAATACCGGGGGTCAGAATTCCGATATTGGGCTTCAGGATGGATTCCGGAATGAGGTGCCTCAAGGTTTCCGCCAGCCGGCCCGCATAATCATCGATGGGGCGAATGGGAAGCGCTTCAAACACAGCGGGCCAGGTCTGCTTCATGACCCGCCGGTTTCCCAGAACATAAGAAACCCCGGAGGGGCAACGGAGATTATCCTCCAGAACGTAAAATTGCCCGTCTCGGTCCCGGACCAGATCAATACCGCTGACGTGACACCATATATTTTTGGGAGGGTTCAATCCTTCGCATTCCTTGCGGTACGCAACCGAGGAGAGAATAAATTCCCTCGAGAGAACTCCATCTTTTATGATCTTCTGGTCATTGTAGATATCCTGAATAAAAAGGTTCAGCGCATGAACCCGTTGTTTGACACCGCGTTCGATAAAGTCCCAGTCGCGGGCATTGACAATTCGAGGAATAATATCGAACGGGAAAATCTTTTCCAGTCCCTGGTTATCTCCGTACACTCCGAACGTGATTCCCATCTGCTTGAACGCCGCATTGGCAGATTTGCGCCGCGTGGCCAAATCGGATTTGCCAAAGGAATTAATCCTGGCGACCAGTTTCTCCACTTCCGGCCTGGGCTTGCCGGTTTCTGTGAAAAACTCATCAAAAAAATTTTCAGGATCGTAGGTATCAAAGTTCATATATTTTTACTTTGCGGCTTGCAGCTGATTTCCAGATATGGGCTTAATGATCGGCCCCGTGCCTATTTGCATGACTGAAGTGCTTGATTCGAATCAATGCATCAGACTTTCCCTTAAATTATCATGTTCCAAGGCAATAAACCAGAGGTTAGCAAAACAAACTTATTCTTTACAATGATGTACCACCCCCCCACCCGGAGGGCCGGGTCGATTGGAACAGTAAAAGGCAATTCCAGTATCCCAAACTTGAAAGCTGGCTAAGAAAAAAAGGAAGACCCAATGGGTGTTCTCTATAACTCGTTGGGCCGCCGAAATGGAAACCAGTAAAATGGCATTAAAATTTGGATTTAATTTATAGTGGAAATCAAATGAACCATTGTGCTTGACTGGAATAAACCGTAAAAAGCTCTTTACCACCTATGGTAAAACTGTCAGGAAACATCCTTCACCGTAAATATTATTTTGGATCAAACCATGAACTATCAAAACCTGTTTTCTGAAATAGCCGTTGAGGCGCAAAAGATTGAGGATAGCGGCGCAGTCGCAACCTACATCCCCGAGCTGGGCAATATCGATCCAAACAAATTTGGAATCCATCTCACCACTCTGGATCAGCGAAGATACGGTTTAGGCGATTTCGATGAAAAATTTTCGATTCAAAGTATATCAAAAGTACTCTCTCTGACTTTAGCATTCGAACTGGAAGGCGAAAAGCTATGGAGCCGAGTGGGAATTGAACCATCCGGCACCCCTTTCAATTCACTGGTTCAGCTGGAATATGAAAATGGTATTCCTCGCAATCCACTCATTAACGCCGGAGCTCTGGTGATATGCGATATTCTTGTCAGCCGACTTGAAAATCCCAGGAAGGACCTTATCGAATTCGTCAGGCAACTATCTGGGGACGGCAACTTAGACTACTGCCGCAGGATTGCCGAATCGGAAAAGAAGACCAGCTATAAAAACGCCGCCCTCATCAATCTGATGAAGGATTTTGGAAATATAAATAATGATATCGAAGTGGTATTGGATCTTTATTTTCACTTATGCTCTATCGAATTGTCCTGCAAGGATTTAACGCAGGTATTTTTATATCTTGCTGCGAACGGGATCAATCCCCTTACCGGCGAAAAGGTTACCAGCATCAGTAACTCTAAACGCATTAATGCCATCATGCAATTGTGCGGATTTTATGATGAAGCCGGAGAGTTCGCCTACAAAGTGGGATTGCCCGGTAAAAGCGGGGTGGGAGGGGGCATCATTGCCATTCATCCCGGGAAATACTGTGTTGCCGTTTGGAGTCCGAAATTAAATCAAAAGGGAAATTCACACAAGGGAATGAAAGTCCTGGAATTCCTAACTACCCGAACTCAGTCGTCAATATTCTAAAAATCGTTACAAAGAAAATTCACCCTTCTCTTTAACAAACTCGGTTTCCCAGGCTGTTCATTGTTAGCTGTCCAATGGCGCAGACTTTTCTCAAGACCTGCTTCATTTGGAATAATTAAAAAAAAGGGTCAGCGTCTTGCGAAAACATCGATTGAGTTCTTCAAGGCGTTCGGGTCGGACGGTCAGGGCATCGGCATCGAACCAGGGCTCGGACAGGTAAAGGCTCCGGTTCATTTCAACCTGCACCCAGGGTATCGGCCCCTCCCCGTAGGTCCGGGTAATAAATCCTCCCGCAAAGGGTTGGTTCATAACCACATCTTTATCCTCGAGCTGAAAAGCTTCTCGAAAACAGGCCGACAGCCGATCCGCTACTTCCAGAGAACAACTCTTACCGTGGTTGGTCCCAAGGCAGATGAGCGGACGCGGTTGACCGGGATCGGGCGAAATGACAGGAGCCACTTTTTCCATGCTGTGGCAGTCCAGCGCCAATTGGAGGTCCGGGTTCCGGGTCAGCCCGGTGGCAATGGATTGATGGTAAGGATAGTAATAGGTTTCGAGAAGCCGCCGGGTCCAGGCCTCATCCAGTTCCTGCCCCGACCGGTAAATGATTTTACCGTGACAGGTTTGGGTTTTAACAACGCCGTCCGGATTGTTCGGAGGCCGATCGTCCGGCGCCCGGTTCATATCGACAAATACCCGCGCCATCGAAGCCTGCACCTGGATCCGAACTTCGTTGCCAAGGCCGTAAATTTCCCGGGTAAAGGAATCGCTGTCCTCAAATTGATCCTTGGGAGATATCGCCACCCGGTTTTCGATGGCCGGGGGCACCTCCTTGCCTCCGTGGGGAATGGATATTAATATTGGTAAATTTTTCAATTATTTGGAGCCTCCCAGATATAAAGTGCCTGAATACCGTTGATATCTCCCCGGTTAAAAAAAAATCACATCCGGCGCATCATTTTATGTTGCATTTATTTCCAAAAATACGCATATTTGGTTGGCCTTTAAAACTCAACCTTATCGAGGAACTTTAAAATGGAATCATGCGAATTGGTTCTGGATATCCCTAAAGTTTTAGGTTTGAAATACACTCCCATGGCTTTCAAAAATAATTCCTCCCTTGTCGACAAGCTGGAGCAGTCGTATTTCTCCAAAGGGTTCATGTAAGCCCCTTCCTCCCTCTGCAATAAATTTATCCAATATAAGCAAGATCTTCTGCCTGCCTGATCCAGTTATTCCAAGGCAAAAGGTTGATGCGATTCCAGATACCAAATTTCACAGACTCTATATAAGAATTTTATATTAAAGAGGTTATGCGAAACAGCATACTAAAAAAACTCAGCAAGGAGAACGGCGCTGCCTGAATGGGGCCTGGGCAGAAAAACAGAATGGCTTATTACTTAACTCAAACAATTATTTATTATGGAGATATGTCATGATTAACCAAATCAAAGCTTCTTTGTTTCTTCTGACCTTAATTGCTTTTCTGTTGTCTGCCACTCTTGGCTTTGCTTCATCCAGCATCAAGGTATTTGAAAACGACAATACCTATGTTCTGATGAATGATGACAAAGAAGATGATAAAGAAGACGACGATGATGATGACGACAAGGGCAAACACTAATTCGCCCTGCCAAAAAATCATCATTTGATTAAGGGCAGTCATCATAAAATCCGGGGAGCTTCTGGCTCCCCGGATAATTTATCTTAAATGATTGGAAAGGATTACAAAACCTTATGAACACCCACGAACAGATAATTTCAGCATTCAATTCTTATGTCGCCGAAAACGAAAGCTTTGACCAGAAAAATATAAAGGCCGCTGCCGCGCGCGCCAGAAAAGCCCTGGCGGAACTTGGAAAACTGACCAAAACCCGCAGGGCGGAAATTCAGGAAAAGAAAAATAACCTGAGCTAACGTCTTTCCTTTGTTATACGGGCCCCGCCGCTGTTCCGTCCCGGCGGATTTCCGCCACCCCTTGGAAACCGTCAATCGTCTGGGTTCTCATCACCGCGTGGATTGCCCCCAAGTAAAAGGCATAGGGTTCCCGCGCATCCATTTTGTACCCCACATTCTTAAGATATTGCACCACTTTGTCATCCATACGTCCTTCCTCATAACTCAATTTGCCCCCAATGGAACAATGAATCCTCGGCAATATCATGGACTCCGACATGGGCAGGTCACTATCCAGGATGTGGGTGAGAAAAAGGGCCACTGCTGAAAATATACGCTCACTTCCCGGGCTACCCGCTACCAGCCAGGGTTGCTTCCTGCGAAATACGATCACCGGAGCCGACATGCTCCAGGGAACCGCATTGGGCCGCAGGTAATACGGATGGGATGGGTCTTTCGTCTCCAGCGAGCTCATGTAATTGTTGTACAAGAAACCCAATCCTTTTGCCGCGGTCCGGGCACCATAAACCCGTTCAATGGATTGTGTGATTCCTACCGCGTTGCCCTGTCTGTCCATGACTGAAAGATGCGTGGTGTCATTGACCGAAGGAAACAAGTCTGCAAGGGGAAGCGTGGGGTCTATTTTATCTTGAATAGAGGTCGCCAGCATTTTTGCAAAATCGAGGCTGAGAATCCGCTTGTCCTGCGGCAATTGCGGATAAATATTGGGATCGAAAGGACGTTCCTTTCTGTTCAGCAAGGCTTTGCGAAATGTTTCTGCAATAAAATGGTAGGACTCTGGTGACCGCTCCTTTAA
Organism: Nitrospinota bacterium; assembly: GCA_029879645.1. Lineage (GTDB taxonomy): Bacteria > Nitrospinota > Nitrospinia > Nitrospinales > Nitrospinaceae > SZUA-226. Next base: position 7,116 of record JAOUPX010000040.1, on the reverse strand, counting down.
AAACTTGGAAGGAAGATTCCCCAGCATGAGCAGAATCAACAGCAGAGTGCGCCCTGCGGCGGGCGGCGGAAGCGTGTGAATTGAGAGTCCGCGGTACCTGCGGCTGATGGTTTTACGAAGCACCGGCCAGGGAATCAAAGCCATGTCCTCGTAATGCAGAAAGCCGTCATTGTCCCGCATGTCCCGATCGATCTGCCGCGCCGGTTCACCCGAATAAAACGCTTTGACTCCCTCCTCTGAAATGAATTCCAGTAACCGGGCCAGATCGTTCTGCACAAACTTATCGCCAACCGCATAGGGTTCCTTCCCATCCTTCAGGAAATACCGCGCGCCGGATTGGGAAGAAACGGCAAGAAACGCTTTCATTTCACGTTTTTGCAAACGGTGTTGCAGTTCTGTAATGCGATATCCTTCCTTGGCTATCCGAATGGCAGGCTCCAGAACGGTTCTCCAACTGGCCCGGCCATAAGTAAAGTGCATGTACCCCAGAACCGCGGGAGTACTTGGAACCGTTGTGGCACGATAACCGGTCAGGCTCTCCCCCGATTTGATACGGCTGAGATGCGCCAGAGAGGGAACGCGGCTGGAACCATCGAGCGCCAGATTTTTATCCTGCGTGTGGAGCAGGACCATGCTTTGGCCGCCAAGGCCGCTGGCCTGAGGCTCGCAAACGGATAAGGCAAATGCCGCCGCGCAGGCGGCATCGATGGCATTACCCCCCGCCTCCAATATTTCAACTCCCGCACGCGTCGCTTCAGGAAATGCGGTAGAAACCATGCCGTTGGCAGACCACGCGCATTTTCCATCTTCCGTCGGCTGGAAACGACCTTCTATAATTTTTGGATTCATACAGAGAAATTTTTAGGGGCTTGAGAAATCAGGTACGCCAACAAGAGAGACCGGTCGATCAGGCTGTCTCGAACAACGTACTCGCTCTTGGTGCCATTCCCACCCGTCACCGGACCCAGTCCCTCGACGTGGGGTATTTCTGGAGATATGGATGTAAGAATGGAAGGCATTTCCGTATGAGATTTTTGGACCCTCACTTCCAGCATCTTAGCCAGTCCACCGATCTTTTCCATAAATTGAATATTGACCGGCGTTTCCATCAAAGGCTTGCGGGAAGCTCCCCGGGTGATATGAATTTTCAGAGGACTGGTGGCCGGAATTTCAAACAGCTTAAATACCCGGGCCTCCAAAGCGTCTTTTTGATCCGGCTTGCGGTAACGGATGTGAAGCACGAGCGATGCGTGATCGGGCGGTTGGTCGCCCACACCATGAGTATTGATACTGGTAATGGTGACACTCTGGTTTTCCACTTCATCATTGAGTTTTCTCAGGCTGATAATTTTTTGAGAAATAAAACTCACCAGATCATATTTATCCTTAAAATCCGCTTGACCTTTCCGCGTCATCCGGTTGATCTCAATATTGAATTTGATTTGCCCCGAAGTGGACACAATCAGCTCCCCTGAAAGCCCGGCACCCTGCAGGCCCACCACCGCTTTGGACTTTGACGAGTAATCCGCCACCAGCGATTTTGAGGAACGGCCTCCAGCCGATTCGTCCGAAACCAGTAAAATTCCGCACTTTACTTTTTTAAGCGACCGGGTGTAACGAAGCCCCTGCAGAGCCGCAAGGAGAATAGCCAGCCCCCCCTTCCCATAGGAAACCCCCGTACCGTAGATTTTCCCCCGGTCCACCGCGTAAGGAACAAAATCCTGAAAATGAGAAGGATTGTCCAATTGCCCGATCACCAGTATGTCATTGGTGTCGCTGTTATGATTGGTGAAATAAAGCATGTTTCCGAATTCCGCACGGGTGATGACGTCCTTATGAAAACCCATTCGGCTTAAAAGATTTCCTATCCATTGCCCCAGGGCGTTTATTCCGTCAATATTCCGGACATAGGAATTGGTTTCCACCATCGTTTGCAGGCTGGCTTCCATCGTGGACAAATTGCCCCGCAGGTAACTGCGAAGACGGGTATGAAGCGGGGTGGTGGTTTTTTTGATCAGGCTGGGCACCAGGGATTCCTGTTCTCCGAGGGCTTCCAACTGCTGCTTGCCAAAGTAGCGTTCCACAGCCACATCCAGCATGCGATTGATCAGAGATTCATACGAATACCCGGCGGTTTTGGCCGCAAGCACATAGGAACCCGTTAATCCCAGGCTGGCCATTGAGTTGAGCTCCAGAATGTATAAATTGCCCTGGTCGTCCATCCGAAAATCGACCCGGCAGAAATCGTAAATACCCAAAGAGCGAAACGTTTCGCGGGTCAGGCGAGAGAGTTCCTCCTTAAGCCGATCGTCAATCCTGGCGGGACATATTTTTTCACGCGGAGTCCTCAGTTTGTCGTCGAGTGTTTGAATGGCATTCGGGTCTCCTTCAAGATCGATTTCCACCACCGGTAAGATTTCGGGATCCTGATTGCCCAGTAATCCCACGGCAAACTCCCGACCGGGAATGAATTTTTCGACCAGAACCGGCTGACGAAACTCCTCCACCAACCGGCTGATGGTTTCCTGCAGATCCTTTTTGTTATGAACCACTTCGATACCCAGCGATACCGCTTCCATCTTGGGTTTGGTGATAACAGGATACGGCAGGTCATCCGGAATCTGATCTGGAGTATAAAAAACCCAATAGGGGGCGGTGGGTAAACCGGCCGCGTGAACCATTACCTTGGTGGTCACCTTGTCCAGGGCGACACCGTGTCCAGCCGGGCTGGACCCGACATAAGGAATGCCCACCATTTCAAGAAGCGAAGGGATATGCGTGTAGCGGCTGACGCCCTGGATGCCATAGGCCATATTGAACACCATTCCCGGTTGCTCGCCATGAACCACCCGCGGCATGAAGGACTCCAGCTGCTCGATAACTTTGATATTACCATCCACAATGCGGACGTTGTGCCCGCCTTTTTCCAGGGCGGACGCCACACGTTCCACTGTTTTCGGGTTATACGTCTCCTGATTCTGCATCCCAAAGACGTTGATCACTCCTTCAACGTCCTGTTGCTTGTTGTATATGACGGCCACTTTCATACCCTGGTCTCCGTAAAACCCGTATTACGCATGCAATTTTAAAATTTAACTGTATATTAAAATCGCATTGTACACCAATGCAATTATTCTGTCTCCGCGCAAAAATTCTAATCTATAATAGTTCCTGCAAAAACTGGAGCGTAACATTTAAGTTTGCGGGCCGCAGCGCTGGATCGGGCTAAGGGAAACATACCATGGATAAAATCATAAAAATTTTAAAGAATACTCCCGACATCCTTGAACAATGGCTGGATGAGCTGAATGCCTATTTACCCAATATTCTGGGCGCTCTTTTATTGATGCTTTTAGGATGGGCCGTAGCCAGTCTTCTCCGGTCGATCAGTACCCGCCTGACTTTAATACTTAACCGGATATTGTCCGGATTGTTTTCCAAAGGGTATCTCGCTAAATTCAGACTCTCCAAACCCTTTATCGTTCTTTTCAGCAAAATTATTTTCTGGGGAACTCTTCTGATATTCGCGATCATCTCCACCCAGATCCTGGGGCTGACCGCTTTCTCCGTATGGCTCAACCGGTTGGTCGCTTATTTCCCAAGTCTGGCGGCAGGTGGCCTGATTATTTTGGCCGGAATTTTATTCAGCTCTCTGGGTAGGGATCTCACGGTTTCTGCGGCGTCTTCCGCCAATATTTCCCAAAGTAAGATTCTCGGGAAGATGGTCCAGGGAGTCATACTGTTTACCGCCACCATCATTGGGTTGGATCAAATCGGCATTGAAGTTAATTTTCTGATTACCCTTCTTGCCATTACGCTAGGATCCGTTTTGGGTAGCCTGGCTCTTGCCTTAGGGCTGGGAACAAAAGATCTGGCCAGCAACCTGATCAGCGGACATCATGTTCAAAAATTTTACAAACCCGGACAGAGAGTGCGGTTCGGAAATGTGGAGGGAGTCATTCTGGAGTTAACTCCGGTCTCCATTATTTTATCGGCCAGCGAAGGAAGATTGACGGTTCCTGCAAAACTTTTTCATGCCGAACCTTCCTTGCTAATCATATCGGATACAGCAGATGAGTGAAATTCCTTCGTTAACTTTAAATTTTGCGGGCAAGCATCCCCTGGAAGCCGCCAGGGTACTACAAAATTTGGCGGTGGAGGATACCGTCGCCTTTATCGAAAAGATTCCCCCCGAAATTGGCTCGAAACTTTTGGAAAGGCTGACGCCTCATTACGCGGGGAAATGCCTGTTAACACTGGATCGGCAATTTTCAGCCACCTTGATGCACGGCATGAAGATTACTTCAGCCATTTCCATGCTCCGCATCATTCCAACTGTTAGCATCAATTCTTTTCTGGAGTTTTTATCGCCGGAAAAATCAGCCCTGCTGAAAACAGGATTATCCTTTCCGGAAAATTCCGTGGGCGCCTGGATGGATTTAGAGAAAGCCTCGGTTAACGAAAACGCCCTGGTCGGGGACATTAGAAGATCGTTCCGGATTTCCCGCAATATGATGGAATATGCGCCCTGCGTGGTAAGGTCCAATGGCACCATTGCCGGGCTGATAAGCTTATCGCGAATGGCAACCGCTAAAGACAGCAGTAAAGTCTCAAAAATAATCACTGTGGATTTCGTTTCGATTCCCGTCCATGATTCCCTTCAATCAGTTATTTCTCTAGACGCATGGAATCACTTTGATGCTCTTCCCGTCACAAATCCGAACGAACGGTTTGCGGGAATGCTGACTCTTAAAAACCTGAAAAGAGGGTTATCCCTCTCAACCGGCAGTGAGTCCTCACATCCCGCGGATTCGATTTTGGCGGATTCTATTAACGCTTACATTTCTGCATTGACCTGGCTGGCAACATCCGCCTTTTCATCCTCAGCCAAAATCCTGCCCGGTTCCTATTTTCAAGAGGGGAATCGCTCATGACCGGAAGCACCACCACAGTGGTTCAGGCGTTAAACAGGCAATATCTGCTGGACTATCCCTCAGAGGCCATTGAGCAGTTTGAGGCCATGGAACCCGCTCAGGCCGGAGAATACCTGGCCCACCAATCAATTCCCTTGATCCTGACTATCTTCAAGCGGCTTACTCCAGACATCGCTTCATCAATTTTCAACCAATTGCCGAACTCCATCATTCAAAAGTTACTTGTCGAATCCAATCCTGTTGAAATGGTGACCTTGCTCGGCCAAATGAAAGAAGAAGAAAGAGAGCGATACCTGTCGCTCGTGGACTCTTCAATAAAAAATGACTTCAAAGCAATGGCGGCTTATCCTGATGATTCTGCAGGCCGTTTGATGGATACCCGCTTCCATGTGTTTCGCGAAAACATGGAGGTCAGACAATGCTTGAGACGATTGCGCACTCTGAAATACAAATCCACGCGTACGATATTTCTCGTCAACTCGGAAAACCAACTGAGCTCAAGGGTCAACATGCAGGACCTGGCGCTGGCGGAGCCGCTGACTTTACTGAGTGAGCTTGCTTTCCCGATACGCACTGTCGTCAATCCAACCGATTCCCGGGAAGAAGTGGTCTCCAAGCTTGAAGAATTCAAACTATCCAACTTGCCCGTAGTGGATGTCTCGGGCCGCCTGATCGGCGTGGTGGGTTATGACGCTCTTGTTAAAGCCGCGGAAGAGGAAGCCACTCTCGATATTCAAACCATGTTCGGTGTCAGCAAGGATGAACGCGCTCTGTCCAAACCCGGCTTTTCAATCCGAAAGCGCTTGCCCTGGCTTCACATCAATCTCCTCACCGCATTTCTGGCCGCCGGAGTGGTCGGTCTGTTCGAGGGTACCATAGCCAAGTTTACGGCACTGGCTGTCCTTCTCCCCGTGGTCGCGGGACAATCCGGAAACGCGGGCGCTCAGGCCCTGGCCGTCACCATGAGGGGTTTGGCCCTGAAGGAAATCAGCGTTCGCCAATGGGCCACCGTCGCCCTGAAGGAAGCCGCCGTGGGACTGGTTAACGGCGTGGCCATCGCGCTGACCACTGCCGTGGGAGTCTATTTCTGGAGCCATTCCCTGGGCCTGGCTTCTATCATTGCCATTTCCATGGTTCTTTCCATGGTTATCGCAGGCATTGCGGGAGCTTCTGTACCGATAGTGCTGACCCGTATCGGCCAGGATCCGGCTACCGCTTCTTCCATCATTTTGACGACGGTGACAGATGTCGCCGGTTTCCTCTCTTTTCTGGGAATCGCGACTCTGCTCTCCAAATTTTTGTAGTCTTTTAATTTCAAAATTATAACCAGCGGAAAGATCAAAATCATTTATGGGCTCGCCTTCTTCTAAAAAAGCAATTTATGCGGCACTTGCAGGAAACAGCCTGATCGCGGTTTCAAAGTTCTGGGCCGCAGCTTACACCGGCAGTTCTGCCATGTTCAGTGAAGCCATACATTCGGTTGTTGATACCGGCAACCAGTGGCTACTGTTATATGGACTGAAACGTTCCAAGCGCCCGGCAGACAAAACTCATCCATTCGGCTATGGAATGGAGGTTTATTTCTGGAGCTTTGTCGTGGCTATTTTAATTTTCGGGCTGGGTGCCGGAATTTCCATCAACGAGGGAATTGCAAAAGTAAACAATCCTGAGCCGGTAAAAGACCCTTTCATAAATTATATTGTGATCGGGTTTTCCGTGTTTTTCGAAGCTATGGCATTTTCTTTAGCCTACAAGGAGTTTTACAAATCCAAAGGTTCCCAAAATTGGATCAAGGCGGTTCGCGCCAGCAAGGATCCCGCAATTTTCACAGTGCTGTTTGAAGATTTGGCCGCTCTAACAGGGCTGATCGTTGCAGGCATCGCGATCTACCTCGGAGATACTTTAAATATGCCCGTACTGGATGGCATCGCTTCCATCATCATCGGCTTGATCCTGGCCTTCACTGCTTCCTGCCTGGCTTTTGAATGCAAAGGACTGCTCATGGGAGAATCGGCCAGCGAAACCGTGATCGAAGGCATCCGGAAAATCATTGAAGAGGAATCTCAGGTCCTCCACATCAACGAAATTCTAACCATGCACCTGGGGCCTCATGATATTTTGCTGAACCTCAGCCTGGACTTTAAAGATGAATTATCTTCCGGCAATGTGGAAGCAACCATTT
>JAOUPX010000215.1 GCA_029879645.1 Nitrospinota bacterium | reverse complement strand
TTAAATTTCTACCCAAAACACACAGCCATTAATCGAGGTGAATCTCGGCTTGAAGGCGACTATCTTCAAACGGCCAAAAGCGGACATCAATCGTAGGATTCCAAGTAACGGGCATTTGAACATTGGTCGAAGCAAGTTTGGAGAGGTTTATCACACTGAGGTGATTGGGCGCCACTCTCATTTTTTGAAGTTAGGCATGAATAATAGGTTTTGTTGCATCTTGAATAACAGTCTGTATTTATTGTTTCTTTCTGGTACCGTCTTGCCTTGTTCATGCAGGCCTCATCTAAATAGAACGAATTGTTTTTATCCCTTCTCCAACACATTTCAGGCGTTTTACAATCAGGATCTACATAGTATGTATTGTTATCATTGCGCTTGAAACATTCTTTGGCATGCGGGCTAGAATAATATTTTCCCCCGTTATTTTGTTCTTGAGTTTGTTCTGAGCAACACCATTTTTCTATGCCCTCGCCTGCTCCTATTGCTCCTATAAAACCCGTGCAAGCTGGTCCCGCAAGGATCCACACGCATAAAACTCCAAAACCCATCTTTGTCTTCGTCATTATTTTTCCTCCGAGAAGTCAATCCAACACAGGTGGAGTATGGCGAAGATGTGTGTGCGGCTGGAAGTTTTCATTTTTGATATTCCTCGCAGGTTGCCCATTTTTTATTCCTCACGCAAACTTCCGCTTCGGGTCGAGTGCTACCATTTAAACGCCTGATTGGGATATTACCCTTGATGGGCTTGTGTTGCCAGAGAAAATTCAGGTGTACCGAAGGGGGATTATCGGCGGATCAGGACTTCGGCGATCTGGATGGCGTTGAGGGCGGCGCCTTTGCGGAGGTTGTCGGCGACGATCCACAAATTGACCGCGCGCGGGTTGTCGAGGTCGGCCCGGATGCGGCCCACCATCACTTCATCCCGGCCGGCGGCGTCCACTGCCAGGGGGTATTCGGTTTTTGACGGGGCGTCGACCAGGCGCACCCCCGGCGCGGAGCCCAGAAGGGTGCGGAGTTCCTGCACGTCGATTTCCTGCTCGGTTTCGACATTGACCGCCTCGGAGTGGGCGTAAAACACGGGCACACGCACCGTGGTCGGCGACACCTGGATGGAGTCGTCTTCCATGATCTTCCGGGTCTCGTTCACCATCTTCATCTCTTCCTTGGTGTAGCCGCTGTCCAGAAACACGTCGATGTGCGGCAGGCAATTGAACGCGATCTGGTGGGGATAAACCGCCTTCGCCACCGCCTGCCCGTTTAACGCCTGGCCGGTCTGGGATTTCAGTTCCTCGATGGCCTTCTGACCCGACCCTGACACCGACTGGTACGTGGAGACCACGACACGCTTGATTTTGTAGCGGTCGTGGATGGGCTTCAGCGCCACCACCATCTGAATGGTCGAGCAGTTGGGGTTGGCGATGATTCCCGGATTGTCGCCGATGGCGTGCGGGTTGACTTCCGGCACCACCAGCGGGATGTCCTTGTCCATGCGGAAGGCACTGCTGTTGTCGATCACCACGCACCCGGCTTTAGCGGCGATGGGGCAGAACTCCTTGCTGATCGATCCCCCGGCGGAGAACAGGGCGATATCCACCCCCTCGAAGGAATCGGCTTTCAGTTCCTGCACGGTGATTTTCCGGCCGGCAAATTCCACCTGCTGACCCGCCGAACGCGCAGACGCCAGCGGAAGGAGTGTATCGACGGGAAATTTGCGTTCCTCCAGAATGGACAGCATGACGCGGCCCACGGCCCCCGTGGCCCCGACCACTGCGACGTTATATTTCGGCTTCTTTTCCATTACAACTGCTTCTCCAGTTCCTCGGCCACGCGGTCCCCCATGGCGGTGCAACCGACCTGTTTTCCGCCCTTGGACATGATGTCGCCGGTGCGGTAACCCTGACCCAATACATCATCAACAACCTTTTCTAATACAGTATTTACATCTTCTAAATTAAGAGAATACTTGAACATCATACCGACCGAAAGAATGGTCGCCAGCGGGTTGGCGATATCCTGCCCGGCGATATCCGGCGCACT
>JAOUPX010000214.1 GCA_029879645.1 Nitrospinota bacterium | reverse complement strand
GGATCGGGACTACGCGCCTTCCGGCGGCGGACAAGGCGGCGGGAAATTCGTAAAGCCGTCCGATGCGGAACTCAAAAAAACGCTGACTCCGATCCAGTACAAGGTGACCCAGCAGGAAGGCACGGAACCGCCTTTCAAAAATGAGTACTGGGATAATCACCAGGCGGGGATTTATGTCGATGTCGTTTCCGGCGAACCGTTATTCAGCTCGAATGATAAGTTTGATTCGCAAACCGGCTGGCCGTCGTTCACCCGTCCGCTGGTTTCGGATAACGTCACCACCAAAACTGACAAGTCCTTCTTCATGGTCCGGGTCGAAGTGCGCTCGAAGCATGGGGAATCGCATCTCGGTCATGTGTTCGAAGATGGTCCCAAACCGACAGGACTGCGCTACTGCATCAACTCAGCTTCGTTACGGTTCGTTCCGGTGGATCAAATGAAAGCCGAGGGTTACGGCGAGTTCCTGGACGGGTTCAAAAATAACGGCGGTCAGTAAACGGCAGAAATCAATCTCATCGGAAGGGCTTAAGGCTGGGATGGAAGTTGGCAGGTACCGGACGTTTGGATGGAGAGGGGACAAAGGTCCGAATATTTCGCCGTAAGGTAACCTGGCTGAAGGCGGGGGAGTAATACAGAGTAAAAGCCCCCTCCTTCAAAAATTCCAGATGGAGGAATCGCCGCGCAGGCAGTTCCTTTGCGTTAAATATCTCCTGCCTGCTCCTTGCACATACAATCGTCAGGTTGAGATGGGAGAACCGGGTGGAATTCCGAAGACAAACCGGTTTCTTTACCGGAATTACCTCCGTCACATCCCTCTCCACTTTTCCATCTAAAAACACGAACTCCTGATCAGAATGGTTTTCTTCGGGGAGCATCCCTTCCAGCGCCAGAATAGCGGTCCAACTGCGAAAAGATATAAAAAAGGGATCGTGGGTAAATTGCGGAGTCAGGTCGGTATACATCTTTTGCCGGGGAAGATATCTGCGGAACATCAAAAACACTCTTTAAATAAAGCGTACAAATAACTTTAATGCATTGATTCTATTCAAATGAAGTGATCGATGAAATCGATGAAATTCTGAAATTCATGTCGAATTTTTTGCTATTCAGGATCAGAAATTTCTGACTCCACCTGCTTTGCTTTTCTTGGTCATTCCGAATATAATCCCACCAAGTACATTAATTCCTTTCGCAGACATCTTATTCAGCAATAAACACTAGACTCAAGGTTTCTGGTGGAGCCCAGTAATCATAATTATGCAGCGTACAAATAATGAAAAAATGGCTTAAACGAATTTTGGCAGGCATTGGCATCGTTGCGCTAGCTGTACTTGCGTTAATTGGCTATGTCGCTTTCGACTTCTGGTACCAAAACAATTACAAGTCATTACTTCAAACTCTGGAGTCTGCCGACTATAAAGTTCAGTTCGTTCTTCTAACTGACATTGCCGGATTTGGAGACCCCGCTTGGTATGTCTACCAATTACCGATAGAGGCGGATATTACCAAGCAAATGAAAACCGGCCATAATAAAGAGGGTGTGTTGTTCTGGAATTACTCGGAAGGCGGAGATCATTCCGATAACTCGAAAATTGAAATTAAGAAAAAGAAATATCTAGTCTTTTCGCGGGGAGGATTCTACCACAGTCTCTACGACATTAAGAGTAAACGAGTACTTATTAATGATGAAAGTCCTTGGAATTCCTTCAATTCCTCAAAAGAATCTAAACATAAATCCGGAATTAAATTAACAAAAGAAAAATTTGCCGAAGCAATGGATAATTGGGTTCAAAAAAACCTGCATTCCAAAATCGAAAAAATACTGAACGACGCAAAAATTTAGTAATTTAATAATAAGGTGGAGGGATATGGTAGCACGGGTATTGAGTGGAGCGGTGCTGGGCATCGAGGGTTACCTCGTCGAAGTCGAGGTGAACCTGGCTCCGGGCCTGCCGGCCTTTTCCATCGTCGGCCTGCCCGACGCGGCGGTGAAGGAGTCGAGCGACCGCGTGATGGCCGCCATCAAGAACACCAACCTCGACCTGCCCGTCAAACGCATCACTGTCAACCTCGCCCCGGCAAAC
>JAOUPX010000122.1 GCA_029879645.1 Nitrospinota bacterium | reverse complement strand
CCCTGCTGGAGCACGCGGATGTCTGACCGCAGTTTTTCCGAAATGGCCAGACCGGCTACGTCATCGGCGGCCTTGTTGATTCGCAGGCCCGATGACACCCGCTCAATCGACTGCGCCAGACGCTGGTTGTTGATTCCCAGGTGCCTCTGCGCGTTGAGCGAGGTGATGTTGTTAAAGATTCGTACTGCCATGGTAAATCCTCCTTGATTATGATTACTGCTCTATGTTTTTTCCAGCCTCCATGCCGGAACCTCGTTAGGCGATTTTGAGTTATTTGGTGACCGGTGAGAGCGGTACTTCTGCTCCAACTGTCACTTGTCTTTCGTATCGGGAAATTACCGATTTCCTTGATATGTTTTTGGGGGTAATTTGCGAGAAAGAGGAGGAAGGGTATTTAAGAAATTATAATTCAGTAAGTTATGTGGCTATGGATTTCCCGGTTTTTGGGGCGGAGCAAAGCTTCATGTCCGGTCATGAAGCGAAACCTTTAGATTTACCCTGATATCAACTGGAGGTGTTTAATTTGAGGGTAGAAGCTTCAACACCTGTTCGGGAATGATGTTGGCCTGGGCGACCATGGCGGTGGCGGCTTCTACGAGTATCTGATTGCGCGCCAGCAGGGCCACTTCCTCAGCGATGTCTGCATCGCGTATCTGGGATTCGGCGGCCTGCAGGTTTTCCACAAGAACGGCCTGGTTGGGAATGATGCGCGTCAGCCGGTTCTGAACCGCCGCCAGGCTGGCCCGTTCTCCGGAAAGGGTATCGAGAGCGGTATCGAGAGTGGTCAAAGCGGTCGCGGCCCCCGCCTGGGTGGAGATATCCAGGGCATTGATCCCCAGGCCCGTGGAGTCGACATCCAGCACGTCGGCTTCGGCATTGATGTCGATCTGGCTGTTGGCGGTGCCGTCCAATCCGAAACTGATGATGACGTGCGTACCGGCCGCGTTGGCCAGTGAGCCATCCAGAAGCGACTGTCCGTTGAATTCGGTGGCATTGGAGATACGGTCGATCTCGTTCCTTAGCTGTACAAACTCCAATTGCAGGTTGGCCCGTTCCGCGTTGGAAATGGTTCCGGAAGCGGATTGCGCCGACAGTTCGCGCATGCGTATGAGTATATCGGATTGCTGATTGAGCCCGGCCTCTGCCACATTAGTGAGGGAGATGCCGTCGTTGAGATTGCGCAATCCCTGGCGAAGTACGCGGATATCCGAGCGCAGGGACTCTGCTATCGCCAGGCCGCCGACGTCGTCGCTGGCCCGGTTGATGCGGAGTCCGGACGAGACCCGTTCAATCGATTGCGCCAGGCGGTCGTTGTTGATTCCCAGAATCCGCTGGGCGTTCAAGGAGGTCAGGTTGGTAAAAATTCGTATCGCCATTATTCATTCACCTTTTAAAAAAAGCTCTCAAGTTCGGATATAGCCTGTGCCGCTAAAGTACATACGGAAAAGCCGAAACTATGCGGTTCTCTTCCCACCAGGGCATTATTAGCCTCAGGTGAGTTATCGGATGAAATATTGATAACTTTAGCGTCTGGTGGAAAAAAATTAACAAACTATGCTTTTTTTCTATTTATGCGAATTTCCATCCAGTTGGTAAATCCTAAAATTAAGGAAAACAAGTAGTTATAGGGTTATAATGGATTGGCGTGTTTTTTTAACCCTGTGTTTGGAGAACCTGTGGCAACCTCAAGCCAGCGATTGATACGTCCCAAAAAGCTTAAGCAGGGAGATTTGGTGGGTGTGGTGGCCCCGGCGGGTCCGGTGGACCCGAAGGACCTGGAAACCGGACTGAATGTTATTCGCGGCATGGGATTTCAACCGGTACTGGGACGATGCCTGCAACACCGCAAACACTTTCTCGCAGGGGAGGATGAAGACCGGGCGGACGACCTGATGGTGATGTTTCAGAATCCGGATATCAAAGCCATTTTCTGTGCCCGGGGAGGTTATGGGGTCAATCGCATCCTGCCCTTGCTCGATTCCAAAGTCATTCGCAAGCATCCCAAAATTGTGGTGGGCTCCAGCGACATCACTCTGCTGTTGATTTATCTGCTTCAGAAATGCGGGTTGGTCGGATTTCACGGGCCGATGGTGGCGGGCAGTTTCGGATGCAAACCGATGAAAACCTCTAAAACACAATTCCGCAAGGTTCTGACCGGCGTTAAAGAAGGAGGCGTGTTGATTGCTCCCAAAGCGCGAGTTTTACAGGATGGGAGCGCACGCGGCAGACTTGTCGGCGGTTGCCTGACTTTGTTGTGCCGTTCCCTGAAAACGCCTTATGAAATAGATACCCGCGGCGGCATTTTACTTATTGAAGATGTCAACGAGCCGGCGTATCGGATCGACGGTATGTTGTGGCAGTTGAAAGCCGCCGGAAAATTCCGGGGAGTGAAGGGCATCGTCTTTGGCGAGATGATCAACTGTCAATTTGCCGAAGGACAGAAAGGGCATCTCCACGATCTTTTTCGAGACATTGTTCCTGATAACTCCATTCCTGTTCTCACCGACTGCCCTGTGGGGCACGGCAACGAAATGTGGACTCTGCCTATGGGAGTCGAGGCGACCCTCGACACCAAGTCCCGTTTGATCCGGTTAAAAACCAATGGCGTGACCTGATCCAACGAGTATCTGTTTCCGGACTGCGATGGAGGTTTGAGGGGAGGCGTTTAAGTCTTTTAAAAATAAATACTTATAGGTTTCGTTTGAAAATTTTTTGAAGGGTCATTTTCAGGTCTTGACCCGACCGGCCATAGGCCTTCTAATGATTTAAAGGGGAGGCAATCCAAACAAGCAGGTGAATATGGCCATTAAATGCCCTGGCTGTGGCAACTTTATCAGCCCCGAAACCACTTCCTGTCCTATCTGCGGCGACGCGAAAGAACTTGAGGCACCCGTCCTGGAGGAAGGCCCATCTCCTTCCCAGGGATTGATCTATGATATGTGGGACCATTTCTGGCATGTAGGAAGTGAGGGGTCAGCCATGTCCCGCAATGAGGTCCTGATTTTGAAGATTCTGGTAGGCGTGCTGATCGTCATGATGGCAGTGACTCTTTTTTCCACACATTGATACCTGCGTTTGTTCTTCATCTAAAAAGAATATTGAAGAGCAAAAATAAACTGCTGATCCTTGTCCTCAACCCCTGGAGCCGGGTCGGAGTTCTGGTCGAATATATGAGTCAGTTTCAGCGACCAGCCCTCGCCCAGTTGTGAAACCAGGGAGGCTTCGTTGCGGAGCCGGTATTCCTTGGGTTCTTCAAAACTTGGATAATATAGAAGATAGTCATTAAACAGTAGATTGTCCAAAAGCTTATAGGAGAAGGTCATGCCGACACGACCTGCCATGAACTGGTCGTCCTGTCCCGCATCCAGGTCCTCAGAGAAAAAAGTGGCGCCCGCCTCCAGTTCAAGGGTTTTGATATCATCGTTCCATATCCGGTAACCCAGCCCCAGACCCACGATTGCCCGCAGATTGAGGTCTTTAAACTCATCTTTTAACAGTTCCAGACTGAGCGCGCTGAAAAAATCCTGAGTGAAAAAATGATCGAATTTCATGGCCCCGAAGGTATTTCGGGAAGTGATATTGCCAGTGTCTTCGGCGTAGTTATGGAGAAAGCGGAATTGGAATCGATCGTGTTCCCAAACCCTTTTCGCGTCGAATCCGACGCTGACACTGGTTCGTTCCACGTTGCCGGTTTGGATGGTGCCGCCGGCGCCAAAATTTCCCGTCCAGCTACCCGGTGGTTTGTTGATGAATTTAACCTGGCTCCATTCAAAGGGAACGGTTTCCCCGACCGGCTCCAGAATAATGGCTACACGCCCGTCTTCCAATGTAATCAGCTTCCCCGTAAGGAGGGAATCATTGGTCATTTTCAGGGTGACCGCATTATCTGTCGAAACATATTTGATTTGTCCGACTGGAATATTAGTTTTTTCTGCGTATTCAGTTGAGAATACCAATGTCCCCTTTTCCAGCGTGGTGACAGTACCCTGCAGAGTATTACCATCACCGAATTCAACCTTATCCGCATAAACCGGAGCGGAGAATACGGCCATTCCCAAGAGGAAAACAGCTACTGGAGTGATTTTTTGTGTCAGCGTTTTTAAATGAGTCATGAGACTCTCCTCAATTAAATTATCCAGATAAGCCACGCTATTTTTTTGGAGAAAGGAATTTGTAACCAATAATCGGATGGGAGTCAACAGGATTTGAGCTCAATCGACCTTGTTCCAGGTGTAAGTTCCTGGGGTTACCTAAAAAAGGGAGGACTAAAGCCGGATGGTGATGCCTTTGTCAGCGAGGTAGCGTTTGGTTTCGGGGATGGTGATTTCCTTGAAATGGAAAATCGAAGCGGCGAGTACGGCGTCGGCTTTGCCTTTGACCAGACCTTCGTACATATGCTCCAGCGTTCCCGCACCGCCGGAAGCGATGACCGGAATGGTGGTGGCTTCGGATACGGCGCAGTTGAGCGCCACATCGTAGCCCTGCTTGGTGCCGTCGCGGTCCATGCTGGTCAGAAGAATTTCACCAGCGCCATACTGTTCCATGAGTTTGGCCCATGGAATGACCTGGATACCTGTAGGATTCCGTCCCCCGTGTGTGAACACTTCCCATGTGGGCTTGGATGGGGCGGGACGTTGAAATAATTCAGGATGGCGGTCTTTCCATTCAAGAGACGGAGTAATTGCGGGAGTCCCCGAGTCCACCTGTTTGGCGTCGATAGCCACCACGATGCATTGACTGCCAAATTTCTGGGCGGCCTGTTGCACAAACTCGGGATTGTGGACGGCGGCGGTGTTGATGGCCACCTTGTCGGCTCCCGCTTTTAATAGATTGCGGATGTCCTCCAGCGTGCGGACCCCGCCACCCACCGTGAGGGGCATGAACACCTTTTCGGCGGTTCGCGCCACCACGTCGAGAATGATGCCGCGCTTTTCGTGAGAGGCGGTGATATCGAGAAAGGTCAGTTCATCTGCGCCTTCCTTTTCGTAAGCTTCGGCGCATTCCACCGGGTCGCCCGCGTCGCGCAGGTTGACAAACTGCACACCTTTGACCACGCGGCCGTCTTTGACATCCAGACAAGGGATGATTCGTTTAGCCAGCATGTGTGCTTACCCGCAGGGCCTCTTGGAAATCGAGCCTTTTATCATAGAGAGCCTTGCCGGTGATCATGCCCTCGACGCCTTCGGATTGAAGAGAGAGCAGGCTGACCACATCCTGAATTCCACTGATACCACCGGAGGCGATGACCGGCAGGGAGGTGGCTCGGGCAAATTCCCGGATGCTGTCCAGGTTGGGGCCCTGCAACATTCCGTCCCGGCTGATATCGGTAAAAATAAAACCGGCGACTCCCAACGGTTCCATGGTTTGGGCAAGGTCGGCGGCGGTCTGTTCCGAAACCTCTGTCCAGCCTTTGACGGCAACTTTTCCGTCCTGTGCATCGATACCGATCATGATCTTCCCTGGAAACTGTTTGCAGGCTTCTGCCACGAAAGCCGGGTCTTTTTGAGCAATGGTGCCGAGGATGACGCGGTAGGCCCCGGCATTGACATAGGAAGCGATAGCTTCAATGGAGCGGATTCCCCCTCCTACTTGAATATCCACGGTACTGCTATAGATAATATCCTTGATGATTTCGGCGTTTTTCGGCAGGCCCTGGAAGGCACCGTCCAAATCTACAACATGAATGAGCTGGGCACCCAGTTCATCCCAGTGTTGGGCCATGGCCTTGGGATTGTCTGAATAAACCGTTTCCTGATCCTCCTTGCCCTGGGTCAGGCGAACGCATCTACCCTCCTTGATATCCACTGCTGGAATAATTTTCACTCTACCGATCCTTCCTTTGAAAACTTCATTGTATGCGATAAACCGGAAAATTATAAGGGGGGTGATGAAGAGAGTCAATGAATCCTGTGGTAAAAACCCGATGCCAACATGGGGGGTTTTGGGGTAGAATCATGCGGCTTCGGGTTTCAGGGGCAGGGATGGAGATAAACTGAGTCGATATCAGGGTGATCAATGAAAGTTTCCGAATCAAAGTTGAAGGGCGTTTATCTTATCAAACCCAGGGTTTTTGAAGACCCGCGCGGATTTTTCCTCGAAACCTATAATCGGGACAGGTATTCAGACCAAGGGATCGACGTGAATTTTGTGCAGGATAATTACGCACGCTCCACCCGTGGGGTCCTAAGAGGTATGCATTACCAGATCAGACGGGGCCAGGCCAAACTGGTCTGGGTCCCACATGGTGAAGTGTTCGATGTGGTCGTCGACCTGCGCAAGGATTCCCCCACATTCGGTCAATGGGACGGATACGTCCTTTCTTCTCAAAACAAACATCAACTGTTCGTTCCCACCGGATTCGCACACGGATATTGTGTTGTCAGCGAGACCGCAGATTTTATGTATAAATGTTCTGATTTTTACTATCCGGAAGATGAAGGCGGTTTGACCTGGAACGATCCGGAGGTGGGTATTGAATGGCCGATCCAAGACCCCATTCTTTCGGAAAAGGATCAAAACCACCCCCCATTGGCCAGAGCTCAGCTTCCTAAAATTTAGTGATATTCGGGGAATATAATCGGAACGCTGAGAAAAATCAGGATACGCCGGAATCCAGATTTTTCTTCAATGCGGTCATGAAATAATCGTAAACCTCTTGAGTGTAGGCTTCGATATCGAACGCATCTTCAGGTTTTTGAGTCTGATATTTGGTCAGGGCGGAGTCGATTTGATTCTTAAGCATTTTTTCGCAACTTACAGATTGTTCCATTTTATTCCAGTATAGTTGCAGTATTTCCCGCGTAAGATCTCTGGAAGGCTTTTGTTCCATCACCTTGTTATAACTGAGCCCCTGGCTGGAGCCTTCCTTCAGGAGTTGCTTGATTTTTTGAGAGTAACTTTCATATATTTTTCTTCCCAGAAATTCTTCGGTAGACCCTGCCAAAACCCGGTAAATGGCCCGTTTGATAATGGGTTCGTTTAAATAACCCTCCAGAGCAAAGACAAAAAACCGCCCAACATGGTTGCGTCTTTGGCCGACTCGCTCATCCATAAAATACTGGCTGACCCGGTTCGAGGGATCATCTTCATAGGAAGACTCCACGCACAGGTCACAAATACGGACCGCCTCAAGATCGACCAGATCAATAATCTGATCGTCATCCATTTTCGGGTTTTCACGGGCTAACTGCAGAGTTTTTCGGATAATAACCCGGCGGAACTGTTCGGTTCGTTTGGCGTCTTGTGGAAAAAGAGGTTTGAAATCGCTCATAGGATTCTAGTGTTAATTAGATCAATAGGTTAACGGATTATTGCTGGTAAGTCCAAATAAATTAAAGGGTTTTCACGAGAGATTTTTTTATTAACCGGCTCAGGTTTGAGTCATTTATGCCGATAAAGTAGTCAGGAAAAACACCATTTCGCCTTGTTTCTTTCAGGTTTAAATAAGAAGGTAGAGAAATCAATGGAAGTTCAGGTTTTACAGGAAATTAACAGTCAGGTTCGCAAATCCCCTCCTTCACAGGGGGGAGAAGTTGCATCGGCCAATACCCGGCTTTTGGGTCTGAAGGGTAATTCCGTACGGGAACCTGATTTCTCAGCGCCGTCACCGCAGAATACATTTCCGGATCAGGCCCAGTCTCAGGTAGAACCGGAAATTTCTTCGGTGGCTCGGGCGGCCTCCGCCTATTCAAAGGCCATCGGGGATGGTTTGAATCCCGATGAGCTGAAGGCGGTTCAAGATTTGGCGATAAAGGTTCGAAGTATCGTGACAGAATTTTTGAGCCAGTCCGGTTTGGAACAAGCCGCAAACGCGGATGCTGTTGTCTCAACGAATCCCGAAGCGGTCCAGATTGTTACCGATAACTTGGGGCAGACCGTGAAGCAGGCGCTAAACCTTCCAAATGTTGATACGGATGGGAATGCCGACTCTGCGGTGACGAACGAAGAAGTTCCATCCGATGAAGTTCGGTCCGCTTTTTCAGATAGGAAACCTCAGATATCTATAGAACGCATTACCAACGGAGCCCAAACAGCCCCGGCGGAGATCGTCACTGCCGCTCCTCCTGCTCTGCAGATTTCGCAGGCTCAAAATGCGGCGGTGGAAAATCCGGTGAACCGGAATCCGGTTCCGGAAGCGATTGATTTGGAATCTGATGAAACAGTTTCTGGTACTCCAACAGCTCCTGAAGGGGAGTTTATCGGCATTTCTACTGGACCGGAATTAGCGGTTAAACCATCCGAAATAGTTGCCGCTTCTCCTGCTCTGCAGAATTCGCAGGCTCAAAATGCGGCGGTGGAAAATCCAGTGAACCGGAATCAAAATTCAGGTGCTGCTGAACCGGCAGGATTTGTGGTAACTCCGGAATCAACGGAAATTCCTGATGGGGATTTTACGGGAATCGCCACCGGTCGCAGGCTGGTCAATAACCCTGACCAAAATACAGACAATGCCGTTCCCCAGGCGACGTCAGCCAGTCAACCCGTGACACGTCCGGCTCCCGAATCGGGAACGCCGGTAGCCGCGGCCAGTCCGGCCTTGCAAAACGCTCGG
>JAOUPX010000121.1 GCA_029879645.1 Nitrospinota bacterium | reverse complement strand
ACCGTGTTATTTTTGACAACGCTCTTGCCGACGACACCCCAGGTCACACCTTTCTCGCTGAGAAAATCATTCTGCGGATCTGTTACCACCACTGCGGTGCGCCTGGGATCAAATGACATGCCGGGGTTGGGTAGCTCAGCGTGCGCATAAGTCACCATATTTGCCAGGATAATCGTAGCGAGTAGTGTTTTCCCCAATGGGAATTGGAATTTAGTGAACATGTTTTTTCTCCTCTAATAAATCGTATTAACGGTTTTGATCGCCCTCCCATCCGATTGCCTTGATGAGTGACTGCTATCTTAATGAGAAATAAGGGCTGAAAATATGTCCACTTACCCAGGATTTATGTCTGATCGTCCAGAATTGTTATATAATGCCGCTCATGGATACTATAAATGATGTACTTAAAACTCTTCGTCTGAGTTCTAAAGTGTTTTTGCACGCCAAGTTTTGCGAACAGTGGGTCATTGATATTGAGCCGTTGAACCTTCAGGTCAGCTTTCACGTGATTGCACATGGCGATTGCTGGCTACAGAGTCCAGCCCTGTCCGCACCTGCCAAACTGCATCCCGGTGATCTGGTCATTTGTTTACGCAACACCCCTCACTATGTAACCCCGAGTGCAGAGCATCCGCCGGATGATTTGGCACGCAACCAACCCTCGGGGGAAGACGCAGAGGGGAGGGCAACCACATTGATATGCGGCCAATGTGAATTTCTTCAATATTATTGGAACCCGATATTAGAGGCGATGCCGGATATTATGATATTCCCAACTGCAGATTTTTCAGGATCAAAACTGGCTAATGTCATTAATCTTATGATTGCTGAAGTCGAGTCTGGCGGGGAGGCATCCAATCCAGTCATTGACCGGTTATCCGACATCCTGTTTATTGAAGCCATTCGAACCTACATGCAGAAAAACGACAGTGAAAAGGGTTATATAGCTGCTCTGAAAGATCAAAGGTTGAGCAAAGCGCTGGCCAGCTTTCACAAACAACCTGAAAAAAACTGGACGGTGCAAATCCTGTCTGAAGAGGCGGGGATGTCGCGCTCTGCTTTTGCTGATAGATTCAAGCAAATACTTGATTTATCCCCAATGGAATATGTCATGGGTTGGCGCATGCAACAGGCCTATGATGCGTTGGCATCGGATCATAAGTCGGTAACGCAGATCGCCGAGGATTGTGGATATCAGAGCGAGGCGGCATTTCGAAAAGCTTTCAAGAAACAATTTGGAGTTGGACCGGGGACGGCCCGCCGAAAAGCAAAAGAGCAGGTTGCTTCCGCTAATTGTAATTAGGATGGAGTAGGAGGCGATCCTTCGGGATTACTTGTTTTTGGCTATAGAGCATTTGTGTTTATCGAAAAGGGGTTACGGCTCTCACCGTAACCCCTTTTTTGTGGGCGTTAGTCTTAAGATAAAGTTGCGGAGGATATGAATTGCCTGTTTACTCTGGTTTTGTTGCGGTAAACACTAATTCCTGTAAGGGTATTTTCAGAGGCGGAGGACCGAAAGCATTTTCAATGGCCTTTTCTACCGCTCTAGTCACTTCAGCGCTTTCTGCGGTGGCGCGCTCATTGATTTCGATGATTCCGGGATTTCCTTCCACAAACCCTTTGGCAATTGTTGCGGCTGAGATTCCCTCGGCTGTTTCCGAGACTGTATGAACCTCGAAGTTTATAAAGCCAGCACGGGTCATGAGGTTCTGAATATGATCGATATCAAAAAAACCAAAAGGAGTTTTAAGGAATTGAGGTGGATCATTATCAAAAAACCGGCAGATGGTTTCATGGGCAATTGCTGCGCATGGGTTGTGTTCCAGCGAATCCCAAACGTTGAATATCAGGTTTCCGCCGGGTTTCAGAACACGAAACATCTCGGCAAGTCCTTTGGGTTTGTCGGGAAAGAACATGATGCCGAACTGGCAGAGAACCGCGTCAAAATCCAGGTCGCCAAAAGGAAGAGATAAGGCATCCGCCGACTGAAAGGAAATGCCGGAATGGTTCTTCAGTTTGTTTCTGGCAATATCCAGCATCGCATCATTCAAGTCTGTGGCGACAATTTTGCATGTTTCAGGCAAGGTTTCTCTGAGGTGATAGGTTGAAATCCCGGTCCCGCATGCGATTTCGAGGATTTTACTGTTCGATGGAATGATTTGGCTGGTTCGGTTTGCTAAATCTTTAGCGGAAAATTCAAAAAGAAGGGGTCCAAGACAAGTATCATAAATCTCAGGTATGGAGCCTGAAAATTGTGAAAAAATTTTGTTCATGATGATTATTCCTTTCCTTGGGATAGCAAATCCAACGAAACTCCCTGTTCAGCTCGAGTTCCGCCGATTCCTGAAGCTCAAATCCCAATCATTTTAATGAAAAAAATCTTCCTGACAAAGATGCAGGTGATTCATCTTGTCAGGATTGAATTACAGGGTATTAGTATGACTCTGGCATAAGGATGACTTAAATTTCGAATCCAAACTAGTCCAAAATATGTACTAGACGTAATGCCAGGAAGGATTTACTATTTAGACTATGAAAGGATATGGACAATTTTGCCCCATCGCCAAAGCCGCTGAGATTGTTGCCGAAAAATGGTCGATAATCATAATTCGGGAAATTCTGGCAGGATCCCGGACCTTTAACGCTCTCCGGAAGGGGATTCCCCTGATTTCTCCCACTCTTCTTTCAAGGCGGTTGGTTGAGCTTGAGGATGCCCATATCATTAAAAAACTGGAAACGGGAAAGAGAAAGCCAAAGTATCATTATCTCCCTGATTCAGCCGCTATTGATTTGGGTCCCATTCTTATGCAACTGGGTGATTGGGGAAACAAATGGGCGGTGTCCGACCTTCGCAAGGAAGACTATGATCCACGCCTGTTAATGTGGGATATCAGCCGAGGTATTGAACTCAGCGAGTTTGATGACCAGAATAAATACGTGGTCCGTTTTGATTTTCAGGGTACTCCAAGGAGTATTTCAAGATGGTGGCTGGTTATCAGTCGTGAAGAAGTGGATGTCTGTCTGAAAGACCCGGGACATGAGGTAAATTTATATGTCAAATCCCATATAAAATTAATGACCGAGGTTTGGATGGGCTGGGTTGATCTTCCAAAGGCCAGGAGGGACGGCCTGATTCAATTTGACGGATTAAATAGTGACGTGAAAAATTTCTCAAAGTGGTTCAAATTAAATGTTTTTGCCAGGCGAGACGGCCTCGCCTGAAAACATATTCCAAAATTTCAATTAGTAAATTTTATAATTTATTGAAAGTCACTCGGTTCAACCATCCGCGCGCATATTTTTCCTGGGTCGGACTCTGTTTCATGCGATTAAGGTAATGCATGCCCTGGAGAATATTCATGATTTTAAGTAAATATCCCGGCTGGTCCTTATTCAGGTAGCTGGCCAGGGCCTCCAGGGTTTTGGGTCCGAAACCTCCATCCACGACGATATCCAAATAATTTCTTTCATTTCGGTTCAATGCGTTAAGTCCCTGTTGCAGAAATTCTACGGCTCGGTTCACTCCCATATTAACTCCCGTATCGAACAGTTCATTGGAGAGTCCCTGGTCCGGGATGTCATCGCCCCAGAATTTATCCCAATAATGCTGTTTGTAAAATGTTTCAACCTCCGCCTGAAGCTCCGGATCCGAGTTGATGTTGCCCGGGAATCCATTGGAGTCTTTTAATGCATCAATAGTTGACCAGCCTTTCCAGCCGGGATTGAATCTCCTGGCTATACCCTTATACGTTTCTCCGCCCGGATCGTCCGGGTCGTGAACGTAGTTTCCTTCATGTCCCATTGTTTTTTGAAAAGCATTTTTGAAATCCGCCATTGGAATCACCTCATGTTAAACTCATTAAAGGGGATATCGGGTCCAGGGCCAGGATCAGACTTTGCCAATCCTGAATTTCGGGCCTTTGAGATGGCCTCTCTTTCAGCGAAAAAGAAGTGTTGTCGTTCTCCCGGGGGATGATTTTAAAAATCGTTTGGGTTTCTTCCGTAGTGTTTAACTAGAAGGCAGAAACGTATAAGAACAATTAGATCAACTCAGAATTTCAAAATTTGACCCTATATTGACGCGAGGATTATAGTTCGGCAAGCCAGAAAAGTTCAATAAAATAATCCTATATCGGAATTTTATTAAAAGAGTAATCTCTGTTCAAGAATTCTGATATCTCCATCGGATTTAATCTCCTATGAAATCTCCCGCTATCTGGCATGTGCTTCCGGTCGAAGAAGTAATGGGCCGGTTGTCCTCCACTCGCACCGGATTGTCCTCCGACGAGGCTCGACGCCGGCTGACCGAGTACGGGCCGAACGAATTAATCTCCACGGACCATGTCTCGCCCTGGACGGTGTTTGCCAACCAGTTTAAAAATATTCTGATCATTATTCTGCTCATCGCCACTGCTATCTCGGCCTTCCTGGGACATGCACTGGAGTCTCTTGTAATTGCCATTATTGTTCTGTTTGCGATTCTGCTGGGATTTGTACAGGAGTATCGCGCCGAGCGGGCGATTGAAGCCCTCAAGAAAATGGCCGCCCCCTTTGCCACTGTTCTGCGTGATGGCGTTGAATGGAGGATTCCTGCACGCGATCTGGTGCCCGGCGACCTTATAAAGCTGACCATGGGTGACCGGATACCCGCCGATGCACGCTTGGTAGAAGTCATCAATTTGAAAGCCGATGAATCCTCCCTCACTGGCGAATCGGTTTCAGTTGATAAACAGTCCGCTTCCCTGACTGATGAAGGTCTTCCCTTGGGAGATCGAAATAACATGGTGTATTCGGGAACGGTGATTACCTACGGCCGGGGTCTGGCGGTGGTCACCGCCACCGGGATGTTCACGGAGTTCGGCAGGATCACGGGCATGCTGAAAGCGGTACACAAGAAAAAAACTCCCCTGCAGGAGAACCTGGATCGGGTGGGAAAGATTCTTGCCATGGCCGCGGTGATCGTGATTCTACTGATTGTTTTCATCGGTTTTTTTCGGGGTGAGCCTTTCCTGGATATGCTTTTGTTCGGAATAGCGCTGGCGGTGGCAGTGGTCCCGGAAGCCCTGCCCGCTGTAGTCACTATCTCGCTCGCTATTGGTGTCCAACGGATGGTCAAGCGCAACGCGCTGATGCGGCATCTACCGACGGTTGAAACGCTGGGCAGTATTTCGGTGATCTGCACGGACAAAACAGGCACCCTGACACGCGATGAAATGACTGTCCGAAAAATTTGGCTTGGAGGGCAATGGATTGATGTCACCGGGACCGGCTACGAACCCGAAGGCACCTTCAGCGCAGGGCAGGAGAAGAACGAAATATATCATCCATTGACGGAGCTTTTACGTGCGGCGACGTTGGCCTCCGACGCGCGATTGGTTCAAACTGATGGCAACTGGGATATTAAAGGAGACCCGACCGAAGGCGCTTTAATCGTCGCGGCGGCCAAAGTCGGTCTCACCAAGGATTCACTGGAACGGGAGTGGCCGCGAATCAACGAGATTCCTTTTACCTCCGAGCGCAAACGTATGACCACGCTTCATCAGGGGGCGGGTGGAGCGGTGGCCTATTCGAAAGGAGCTCCGGAAGTGATCCTGGCAGAATGTACGCGGCAGAGGAGAGGGGAGGAGGAGAGTCCTTTAGACGAAGATTCCGTTAAAATTATTTTAGATGCGGCCGAAGAAATGACCACTAAGGCGCTTCGTGTTTTGGCGGTGGCGTATAAACCTTCGGCCACCCTGGAAGATGCGGAGAGGGAAATGGTGTTTCTCGGATTGGCGGGCATGATTGATCCGCCCCGTCCCGAAGCCGCTGAGGCGATCCAAACCTGTAAGAACGCCGGGATAAGACCCGTTATGATTACCGGAGATCATCCGGGTACAGGGGGGGCCGTAGCACGCGAGCTGGGGCTATTAAAAACCAACCATGTGGTGACGGGTCCTGAATTGGAGTCCATGTCCGACGCAGAATTTGATCAGAAGGTGGAAACGATTGAAGTCTACGCGCGGGTTTCACCGGAACACAAGTTGAGGGTCGTAAACGCCCTGCAGAAAAAAGGTCATGTGGTGGCGATGACGGGCGATGGGGTGAATGATGCACCGGCATTGAAAAAAGCCGATGTGGGAATCGCCATGGGAATTACCGGTACCGATGTCAGCCGGGAAGCTGCGGACATGATTCTTACGGATGACAATTTCGCCTCCATCGTGGGGGCGATCGAAGAAGGACGAGGAATCTTTGGCAACGTAAAAAAATTCTTAATGTATTTGTTGGCCGCAAATATAGGCGAAATTGGCCTCATTGCAGGGGCGGTACTGCTCGGCATGCCCCTTCCGTTGTCGACGGTGCAGATTCTTTATGTGAATTTGGCAACCGATGGTTTGCCGGCCCTGGCCTTGTCTGTCGATCCACCGGAAACGGATCTGATGAACCATCCCCCACGTGATTCTCAAAAAGGAATTTTTACCCGCCCGGTCGTTTTTCTGATGCTGATTGGCGGTATCTGGTCCACACTGGTCAATATCCATCTGTTCGCCTGGGTCCTTGAATCGGAAGGTAATATCGAGAAGGCTATGACATTGACCTTTTTATGCCTCATCCTGATCGAGCTGTTGAAAGCCTATAATTTTCGCTCGGACCGTTATTCGGTGTTTCGTCAACCGTTCGCGAACAAATGGCTGAATCTCGCCCTGTTATGGGAACTGACCCTGATGGGCCTGATAATTTATGTTCCCTTTTTGCAGAGAGCCTTTGGAACTTACAGTTTAAGTTTTTCCGATTGGACCTTGATCGCAGGTTTCGCGTTTACAGTTGTACCGGTTCTTGAGTTGGGCAAGTGGGCGGTTCGCCGCGGTTGGCTGGGTCAATTGTCCTGATTGTCACCAGACCCACTTTCAATTGAAAATTTTTACTTTCTTTATTTATCTGTGTAGTCTGAATTTTTTTGATACTAAAACCAGTCAGGAGACTTGAGTGAAGATGAATTCCCACGCACATCCCATTTTGAGCGAGCTTTCCCGGCAATTGCCCGAAGATGCCCTGACGGTGCAATATATTCAGCAGGCCGCCGAGTTTGACAAGATCGCCGGTCAGGCCCAAAAGGATATTTCGTGTCTCGAAAGCATGATAGGGGCAACGGAAGACAGGCAAACCGCCAAACCAGAACTGGAGAAAAGCGGTTACCGCGAATGGTTGAGCCAGTCAGATACCGAAGAACATTTGAGAGTTTTGGGCACCCTCCGCCTGATTGCCGATTTATCCGAAGACCTCGCCGAAGAATGAAAGCATATTGGATTAAATATTTAATACTTACCGTAATCCTGTTCGCGGGGTTAAGCTTGGTTTCTTGTGCAAGGGTTCCGGTAAGGGAGAATCCGCCTCTTCAGGTGGTCGCTCATGTGGATTTAAAAAGATACCTGGGGCGCTGGTACGAAATAGCTCGGTACCCGCATAGTTTCGAGGATAAATGTTTCGCTGTTACGGCGGACTATAAATTGCTGGATGATGGTTCGATTCAGGTCATCAACCGATGCCGCTTCGGTGGGCTGGATGGTGAATTAAAGGAAGCGGAAGGCAAAGCTCATGTGGTCGATACTGAAACCAATGCCAGGCTTGAGGTCACCTTCTTTTGGCCTTTTTACGGGGATTATTGGATTATCGAGCTGGATGAAAGCTATCGATTCGTCATTGTCAGCGAACCCAAACGGCAGCATTTATGGATTCTGAGCCGTACGCCAGTCATGAAAGAGTCGCATTACCAGGAGCTGATCGAAAAGTTAAAAACCAGGGGTTTCGACCTGTCACTATTATTTAAAACGCCACAAATTTAAATTCTCCACCGTATTAACGCCTCCCAGTTTGCAGGACATTGGCAACACCTCAACCTATTGCTTAATCTCACAGAGCGGTTATCCTGAAGAAAAGAAGTGCAGGGGAAATCAGTGAATGGAGGAAGGTTATGAAGATTTTATTACCGCTGGTCTTAATGACATTATTGATGGTGGGATGTTCGGACGAGCCGGATGAGCCCGTAAAATATCATTTCAGCACCAAAGATGAGTATCTCAAGCTTTACCTGCCTCTGCAGGATGACCATGGCGGCATCAAGAAGTGGGTGCCGGCGATGGATCCTGATTGCGATGGCGGCAAAGTGTTTACCCACGGCGATGGATTTCAGTCGACTTTCTGCCCTGCCGAAGGAAATGAAGATTTATTTAAATGATGAGGAACGTTTTTAAGGTCTATAATGTTCAGCTTGGGCTGGGGACAGGGAACATTTCCAAGTGATCCATTTCTTCTATTATCTCTCCGGCGGTGGGGATGCCTGCAATACCAGATGAAATGTATATCAACCCACCATACCGCTCTTCAAACCGGCTGGCCGGAAAATGGCGTTCTACAGATTTCCAGGGCTTGTGATGAAAATAAGCAGGGGTGACTCCGAAGGGTTGTGCCAACCCAAGATATAAATGGAACAACCATGACGGCCAGCGCTCGGGTCTCTTGAGATCGAAGATGACCAACAGTCCGCCGGGAGCCAGCGCCCGAGACGCTTTTTCGA
>JAOUPX010000039.1 GCA_029879645.1 Nitrospinota bacterium | reverse complement strand
TTCGCAAGAAAGTAAAGACTTCGTCTTTTCCACCTTCCGCAAGTAATCCGGTGCGGAGGCCCTCCCCGGCCTCCGCGTATTTCTCCCGGTCGCACCCTCTACCGGTTCCTGTCCAGAAAGATACCCTTGCGTAAGTGACTCCCCTCCTTTCAAGGAAGAGCTTTGCATAGGGCCAGGCTTTAGATATTCCTCCCCTTACTAAGGGGAGGATACAGGTGGGGTTGGTTTTGAAGAAATTAATAAGCGATCAGAAAAAGCAAGGAATCAGGCTCCATAACCTCCCCTCTATCCCCTCCTTGGTAAGGAGGGGAGAAATATTTAAAACCATACGTTGCATATGCAAAGATCTCATCCGGGAAGCCTCTTGTCCTACACCCGGCCCAACGGTACACTGCCGGGATGAAAGCAACTAAAACGATTGCTATTATTGGCGGAGGGGCGGCGGGATATTTTTGCGCCATCAATGCCGCGCAGTGGGCCCGGCACAACGGGCTGTCGGTGGATATCCGTATTCTCGAATCCTCGGGACAGGTGCTGAAAAAAGTTAAAATATCCGGCGGCGGTCGCTGTAACGTCACTCATCATTGTTTCGACGTCAAACTGTTCTGCCGGAACTATCCCCGAGGATCGCGCGAACTGCTCTCCCCGATGCTGAAGTTTCAGGCGAAGGACACGGTGGAGTGGTTCCGAAAGGCCGGGGTCCGGCTGGTGGCGGAAGCGGATGGC
This sequence comes from Nitrospinota bacterium, assembly GCA_029879645.1. Taxonomy (GTDB): domain Bacteria; phylum Nitrospinota; class Nitrospinia; order Nitrospinales; family Nitrospinaceae; genus SZUA-226. The sequence continues at coordinate 24,452 of JAOUPX010000039.1, read as the reverse complement.
CGCATGTTCCCGGATACCAACAGTTCCCAAACCATTGTCGACTGCTTTCTGACTCTGGCCAAACAACACAACATTCAACTGATGCCGAACAGCCGGGTCCAGGCCATCGAACCCCTGGCCCCGTACCAGCTGAAACTTCATATAAACAACCAGGCATCATTCACCGCCGACGCGGTTCTTGTGGCGACCGGCAGTGCGCCCGGCGGTTACCACCTTGCGGAATCCGTGGGTCACACGATAACCGAGCGGGCGCCGTCTTTATTCAGCTTCAAAATAAAGGACCCTCTGATATCGGGCTTGCAGGGCCTGAGTTTTTCGGAGGCGGCGCTCAAGCTCACCCTTCCCGGCAAGCAAACTTTCAAGCAAACGGGGCCTGTGCTCATCACCCATTGGGGATTGAGCGGGCCGGCGGTGTTAAAGCTCTCCGCCTGGGCGGCGCGGGAAATGAAACGGGCGGGTTACCGCGGAACGTTGACGGTCAACTGGATGGGAGCCGAAACATCCGGTGAGGTCGAAAACCGTTTGAAGCGCATGAAGGAAGAGCATCGAAAAAGTTATCTCAAAAATGTTTATCCCGACGACCTGCCGAAACGGTTCTGGCTGAACCTGCTGGATCAGCATTCCATCGATCCGGAGAAGCAGTGGTCCAGAATTTCCAACCGGGAACTCGCCGGGATCGGCCGCGCGCTGACGGCTTCGCCGCTCGCTGTCTCGGGGCAGAGCCGTTTTAAAGACGAATTTGTCGAATGCGGCGGGGTGGCGCTTTCCGAAATCGATTTCCAAACCATGGAAAGCAAAGTGTGCCCCGGCCTGCATTTCGCCGGGGAGATTCTGGATGTGGACGGCATCACCGGCGGCTTCAATTTTCAAAATGCCTGGACCACCGGCTGGGTCGCCGCCCGGCACATGGTGGGCTGATCACCCCCTCTTCGCATTCCTCTAAAAATATAAGGTTTTTCAATCGTTTGGTCATGGAATTCCATCTAAATTGCGATATAATTCTTAGAGCACCCCGCTCACAACCCTGAACAGCGCGTAACACTATGAAATATATAGTACTTATGGCGAACGGACTGACCGATCAGCCGATCGCCGAAAAAGACAATCAGACGCCCCTGCAATTGGCCGACACGCCCAACCTGGACCGGTTGACGGCGATGGGCCGGTGCGGCTCGGTGCGGACGATCCCGGAGGACCTGCCGGCGGGCAACGAGATTTCTTATCTCTCCCTGCTGGGCTGCGATCCGGCGCGTTACAATCTGGGTGCGGCGCCGTATGAAGCCAAGGCTCTTGGGCTGGCGCTGACAGATGACGATACGCCGTTGTGCTGTGATTTCATCATCCTGCAGTCCAGCCACAACGACATGATCCTGAAGGATTTCACCGCAGGGCAATTGTCGGCGGATAACGCCCAACTTCTGCTGGGCGCGTTACAGGAACAGATACCGGACGCCGTGACGTTTCATCATGGCGCGGGACACCACAACCTGATGGTGATGAAGAACGCCGCCCTGCCGGACCGCCTGCATCCGCCGCACGAGCTGGTCGGCGAGGGCATCCGGCAACACATGCCGGAAGGTCAGGCCTGCAAGGAACTGGTCTACCTGATGAACCAGGCGCAGATCATCCTGCACAATCATCCGTTCAACCAGGCGCGCGCGAAGAACGGCGACGACGTGGTCAACAGCGTGTGGTTCTGGGGCAACGGCAACGGCAAGCGCGATCTGCCTCCGGCATTCTCCGAACGTTATGGGAAAGAAGCGTCGGTCGTCACCGCATCGCTGATGCTGAAAGGCATGGCGCAGTCTGCCGGAATGAGTACGCCGGAAGTCCAGGGCGCGACCGGTTTTCCCGACACCAATTACGCGGCCAAGGTGTCGGCGGCCTTGAACGAACTGGAAAGCAGGGACGTGGTTTTTCTGCACGTGGCCGCCGCCGAGACGCCGTCTTTGCTGGGCAACATCGACGACAAAATGCTCACGCTGGAGGATATCGACAGTGAAGTGGTCGGGCCATTACTGGACGCGGTGGAGAAGGACAACGACCTCGCCCTTTTGCTGGTGGAAAACCACATGAGCTCGGTGAACCTGATGCGGTACACGAAGGACCCGGTGCCTTTCGTCGTGTATCCCTCAACTCAGGGCGCCGATGCGGTGGAGAGGTTCAACGAAGAGGTGGTTAAGAGCGGAGCGGAACATTTCAAATCCGGCTCCGAATTGATCGAAGCATTTTTGCAGGGAAGATTATGAGCAGTAATTTAATCGTACAGAAATTCGGCGGAACGTCCGTCGGCACGCTGGAAAAAATCCAGAACGTGGCCAGGCGCGTCAAAAAGAGCCGAGATGCGGGCAAGGACGTGCTGGTGGTGGTCTCCGCCATGGCGGGCGAAACCGACAAACTGCTGGCCATGGCGCGCGAGTTGTCCGAACGGCCGGAGCGGCGGGAGATCGATCTTCTGCTCTCCTCCGGCGAGCGCATCTCCAGCGCCCTGTTGTCCATCGCCCTGCAAAGCTTGGGTTGTCCGGCGGTGGCGCTGACCGGGCGGCAGATGGGGCTGGTCACCGACAACATCCACACCCGCGCGCGGATCAAGTCCATCAACGCCGACCGCGCGCTCGATATTCTCAAGAGAAATCATGTCGTGGTGTGCGCCGGGTTCCAGGGCATCAATGAAAATGGAGATGTCACAACTTTAGGCCGGGGCGGGTCGGATACCTCCGCCGTTGCTTTGGCGGTGGCGTTGAAGGCCGACCGGTGCGAAATTTATACCGATGTCAGAGGTGTTTATACCGCCGATCCGCGCATCGTGCCGAACGCCCGCAAACTGAATATGGTATCCTTTGAAGAGATGCTGGAAATGGCCAGCCTGGGCGCCAAGGTCTTGCAGATACGGTGTGTCGAGTTTGCCAATAATTTTAATATGCCGCTTGTGGTCCGCTCCACCTTCGACGAGGAGGACGAGGGGACCCTGGTGTGCCAGGAGAATCCCGATATGGAACAGCCGGTCGTATCCGGAGTCATGTCCGACAAGGATCAATCGAAAATCACCATCAAGGGCGTTCCCGATCAGCCGGGCATCGCCGCAAAAATATTCAACGCGCTGGCGGAGGCTTCCATTTCCGTGGACATGATCATCCAGAACGTGAGCGCCGAGGGCCATACCGACATTTCGTTTACCCTGCCGACGACGAACCTGCAGGAGGCGATGCCGATCATGCAGGACAAGGGCAAGGAAGTGCATGCCGAAAGTGTTTCCTCCGATTCCGACATTTCCAAAATTTCCGTGGTCGGCGCGGGGATGCGCAGTCATGCGGGCGTGGCGGCGCGGATTTTCAGCGCGCTGTCCAATGCCGGCATCAACATGATGATGATCAGCACCTCGGAAATCCGGGTGTCGTGTATCATCGATAAGAAAGGCACCGAGCAGGCCGTGCGCGCTTTGCACGATGAGTTCAAACTGGACCAGGAACCGCAGCGGGTCTCCGAAACCCCCACCGGCGCCTAGCCGACAGTATTCAGGGTCACGCATTTTAAATTATGAAAACGATCAAAATATACGACACCACCTTACGCGACGGTTCGCAGGCGGAAGAAATCGCTTTCACCGTGGAGGACAAACTGCGCATCGCCCACAAGCTGGACAAGTGCGGTATCCACTACATCGAAGGCGGATGGCCGGGATCGAACCCGAAGGACGTGGATTTTTTCGAGAAGATCAAAAAGGAAACCTTTCAGCAGGCCAAGCTGGCGGCTTTCGGCAGTACCCGTTCGCCCAGGCACACGGCGGAAACCGATCCCAACCTGAAGCGTTTGCTGGAGGCGGAAACGGAAGTGGTCACGATCTTCGGTAAAAGCTGGGATATGCATGTCAAAGAAGCCCTGTCCACCAGTCTCGATGAAAACCTGCACATGGTGTCCGACAGCCTGGCCTTCCTGAAAAAGCATGTGAAGGAAGTGATGTTCGACGCCGAACATTTTTTCGACGGCTACAAGAAGAATCCGGAGTACGCCCTCAAGGTGTTGAAAGAAGCCGAATCGGCGGGAGCCGACTGGCTGGTGCTGTGCGACACCAATGGCGGCACCATGCCGTGGGAGATCAAATCCATTTTCGAAGAAGTGCGCAAAGTCTGCAAGGCCCCGCTCGGCATTCACACCCACAACGATTCCGAACTGGGGGTCGCCAACGCGCTAACTGCGGTGGAAGCGGGAGCCGGACAGGTGCAGGGCACCATCAACGGTTACGGCGAACGGTGCGGCAACTGCAACCTGGTGTCCGTCATCCCCAATCTGAAACTGAAAATGGGCATGGACTGCCTGACCAATGATCAAATGAAGGGTCTCAAGGAATTGTCCGCGTATGTGGACGAGCTGGCCAACAAGGCGCACTGGAACCATCAGCCCTTTGTCGGAAAGAGTGCGTTCGCGCACAAGGGCGGCATCCACGTCAGCGCCATGCAGAAAAACCGTGAGACGTATGAGCACATCGACCCCGCGTTAGTGGGCAACCAGACGCGCATCCTGGTGTCCGACCTGTCGGGCAAAAGCAATATCCTCGAGAAGGCGAAAGAGTTCGGACTGGATTTGGACTCGAAGGACCCCAAAATCCAGGAGTTGCTTACCCAGCTGAAACAATCGGAAAGTCTTGGGTACCAGTACGAGGGCGCCGAGGCGTCGTTTGAACTCCTGATGCGCGACGCACTGGGCCAGCGGGAACAGCATTTTGAGTTTATCGGGTTCCGCGTGATCGTCGAGAAACGGCAGGAAGACGAAGCGCCGCTGGCGGAAGCCTCGGTGAAGATCCGCGTCAACGGCGTGCAGGAAGTGACCGCCGCCGAGGGGCACGGCCCGGTGAACGCCCTCGACAAGGCCATCCGCAAGGCCCTCACCAAGTTCTACCCGGAACTGGAAGAAGTGAGCCTGTTCGACTACAAAGTGCGCATCCTGGACGAGAAAAGCGGCACCACAGCGAAAATCCGCGTGCTGGTGGAATCCGGCGATCACCACTCCAAATGGGGAACCGTAGGCGTTTCCGAGGACATCATCGAAGCCAGCTGGCAGGCGCTGATCGACAGCATCCTGTACAAGCTGAGCGCCCTTCCCAAAGGCAAAACCCTCCTGACCTGACGGGCGCCCGTACGGCCTGATATCACTTATAACGGTTTGTTAAATGCAAACCATGTCATATCTTTTTTTAAGTTCCACGTTTTATAATATTCCGCACGGCCCGATATCACTTACAAATGGTTTGTTAAATGCAAACCATGTCATTTCTTTTTTCTTAAATTCCACGCTTTAAAATATTCCGCTTAATTTCTCCGAATTGAAATTTTACCCCGCTCCGATTTTCGGTTGGGGATATTTTTTACCGCCTGTTTCCGCATACTATATTTTTCTTATCACTGCCCCATATTAAATAGAAAGTTTAAAATAGAATTTCCTATTTATTTTCCTGCGCCAGAACAAAAACCATTCTCCCAGTACGGATTATGTACCGAATCTAATAATATTTGGTTAACCAAAAAATTTGATTAGCCGTAATTCACTAGTTATTAAGTAATTTGCGCCACTCAGAGAAATTTTTCATTCTGGTATCAGTATTGCAGTGGTTTCATAAGTGAAAAAAGCTGAGGCTAAATCAAATATAGGTGTATTCGCCGCGCCACAATCTTTACATTTAATTATATTGTAATTCTAGCAACCAACGCGGTCCGGCGACTCGTCTTTAATGACTTTAAAAATGTCGCCCAGTTTTTAATTTAAATAACTCCTTAGCTGATCATTTTCTTTACAAACTGATATACAGAGGGAAAATCATGAATCAAGTCATCACAAAAAATAGTTCCGTGAGAAGTTTCAATTGGGCCAGTCCCTTCAAAAATTCCAAGAGTGAAGAAATCCAGAGAAATCTCAATGCTGTAGAGCGGGTTTACGCGTTTATCGAATTCGATCCTCAGGGAAATATCATCAAGGCCAATCAGAATTTCCTTACTACCATGGGATATCAACTTCAAGAAGTTCAGGGACAACACCATCGGATGTTCTGCGAAGCATCCTACACCAATACTCAGGAATACCGGGATTTCTGGAGCAACCTGGCTAATGGTACCGAAACCACCATGAATTTTAAGAGAATTAAGAAAAACGGCGACCCCATTTGGCTGAATGCTTCCTATATTCCGGTCCGAAATAATAGGGGCCAGGTATACAAGGTGATAAAAATCGCCCACGATGGAACCCAGGAAAAATTAAGAACCATGGACTTTGAAGGACAGATCGACGCCATCGGTAAATCGCAGGCGGTGATCGAGTTCAACATGGATGGCACCATCGTCAACGCCAATGCCAACTTCCTGAATACCTTGGGGTACTCCCTTGAGGAAATCAAGGGTAAGCACCATCATATCTTCTGTGAACCGGAATATGCCAACAGCGAAGCTTATAAAGCCTTCTGGCAGAGGTTGAACAACGGCCAGTACGATATGGGGGAATACAAGCGTATCGGCAAAAACGGCAAGGAAGTATGGATTCAGGCGTCTTACAACCCGATTCTGGATCTCAATGGAAAACCCTTCAAGGTCGTTAAATACGCCACCGACATGACCAATCAGCGTTTGAAAGTAATTGAGTTGATGGAAGCGGTTACCGCCGTGGTAAATGGGGATTTAACCGTACAAGTCCACGTTTCAGGTGAAGACGATATTGGACGGATTGGAACAGGCCTGGCCAAACTGGTGGAAAGCATGCGGAAAAATATTTCCGATATCGGGGAAAGTGTTGAAAGCCTGAAAGCATCGTCGACCCAGATGACCGCCACCAGCCAGCAAATGGCCAGCAATGCCGAGGAAACTTCCGCGCAAGCCGATTCCGTTTCCTCTGCGGCCGAACAGATTTCCGCCAACATCGGTTCTGTAGCTACGGGAGCCGAGGAACTGGAGGCCAGCATCCGTGAAATTTCCAAAAATTCGCAGGAAGCCGCCAAGGTTACTTCGGAAGCGGTTACCATGGCCGAATCGACCAACAAAACCATCACCAAGCTGGGCGAAAGCAGTTTAGAAATCGGCCAGGTAATTAAAGTCATCACTTCCATTGCGGAGCAAACCAACCTGCTGGCCTTAAACGCGACGATTGAAGCGGCGCGGGCCGGAGAAGCAGGCAAGGGATTCGCCGTGGTTGCGAATGAAGTCAAAGAACTGGCGAACCAAACCGCCCAGGCGACAGAAGATATCAGCAAAAAAATTCAGGATATCCAGACCACTACCGGCGGGGCGGTGGAGGACATCAGTCGCATTACCGCCGTCATCAATCAGATTAATGATATTTCGAATTCCATTGCCAGTTCCGTGGAGGAGCAGACGGCAACAACCGCCGAGATGTCTCGCAGTGTATCCGAGGCCTCCAGTGGCACGGATAACATTACGGCAAATATTACCGGCGTCGCTGAAGCCACAAAGAACACCGCCCAGGGCGCCTCGGAAGCACAGAAAGCATCCATGGAACTGAACACTATGGCCGATAAACTGCAAAGCATTGTCAGCCAGTTTAAGTTCTAATCAAACCCTGTGGGGGAACTTTCGGGAACCCCTGATTTTGTGATGACTGGGTATTACAGCCGGAAGGGCAACCTTCCGGCTGTAAATATGAGGCCAGCGGCGTCTTCAATAATATATGCTGTCAGCACTTATTGCCAACATCCTTTACAGGCTGAGCGCTCCTCCAAAAGACCAAACTCTCCTGACTTGCCGAACCGCCTTGAGTCACTTTAACCATGCCTGGTTGTAATAACGATTGTATTGTCTGCTTTATATGCATTTAGTTAAAATTTATAAAACCCGTAAACCTCACACCTCCCCGGTTAAAATATTTCCGCTACCCGAATTTTCCCCTTGAAGATATATTCATATTTCCGATTTAATAAATTTTTCATCTCCTGGTCCTGTTATTTTTTTAATTAAATTCTAGATCTAAAGTTTCTTTAATTACCAAACCTTTAAAAACTAAGTCCGTTCCCTTAGCACGAAAAGGGCTCTGCGGAGCATATATCGAAAAACCAAATTATTAGCTACTCTCTATTTATTTTTAATTAGGCTTCAGAAACCTGCTGAGTTCACCAATCCCATAAGCGCTGATGTTTCGTTTGCGCCATTCCTGCAAAAACGGATTTAGCTGAAAAATAATGATGCGGCTTTCGCTCTAAATGCTTTACATTGAAATTTAATGTAAATTTAAAATTCCCAAAGAATCTATCCATGATATTTCATGAATATACAGTTTGAACTTTCATTCAATGTGCAATATTCGTTTCAGGGTAAGCAGATATCCACTCGTCACTTTTAAGCATGGCCTATATGCTTGAGAAAGATGATTATGAATTGTCTGGATGTATTGGGGTGCCAACTTGTATTGAAATTTGGAAGCAGAAATTACTCTCTGTCCGGATTCCGTACTTTTTCCAGAGTACTTTACTTTTTCTCAATGCCGATGGTTCCTTTTGCATGTGCTACGAAAGGCTTATTATTACCTTTTCTGTCCAATAACTCGTTAAATTTCAATTTTAAATTAAGGCCAAGCAACAGACCCCTCTAAAACAGGGCCTAAATCTACCTTTTTTTATGAATAAGAGAGCTGAAAAAGGACATTAACCGGCTGAGCCGGTTTTAAGCGACAAGAGATAAATTGCCTTTAAGGAATTTTTGAAGATTGGATGCCGGGTCATTCAAAATAATTCTCTAAGTCAATAATTTGGATTTATTACTGTGAATTACCAATTACAAACAACTCAATTCCAAAGACGGATTCATACCGCACATCCTGCAGGAGGAAATAAATATGAATTTTTTTAACCGGGACATGGCCAAAAATGTCAGTAATGCAAAATCGGTCAACAATACACTGGTCCGTGCCATGCTGGAAAGTGCGCCGATCAATGTTATGTATGCCAATAAGGATTTGGTTCTTCAATACATGAATCCGGCGTCGGTAAAAACCATGGAAACATTGGAGCATCTTCTTCCCTGCAAAGTCAGCGAAATGGTTGGGCAAACCATCGATATCTATCACAAGAATCCCCAGCCGATCCGTCGTCTGTTGTCCGATCCAAAAAATCTTCCGCACCGGGCCAACATTCAGTTAGGAGACCAAGTCCTGGATCTTCTGGTAAGCCCCATGTATGGCAACCAGGGATCTTACCTGGGTCCGATGGTAACCTGGTCAATCGTCACGGATAAGGTTAAGCTGGAATCCGAGATGGCCCAGGCTAAAAATATGGTCGAAAATGCCCCGATCAATATCATGTATGCCAATCGGGATTTGGTTCTTCAATATATGAATCCGGCATCGGTCGAGACCATGCTCAAGCTGGAGCATCTTCTTCCCTGCAAGGTCGGCGAAATGATCGGGCAATCCATTGATATTTACCATAAGAATCCCGTACCGATTCAGCGTCTGTTGTCCGATCCCAAGAACCTTCCCCACCGAGCCAATATTCAATTAGGACCGGAAATATTGGACCTTTTGGTGAGCCCCATGCTTGACAATAAAGGCAATTATATCGGCCCCATGGTCACCTGGGAAATCGTAACGCAAAAACTGGAAATGGAAAAGCGCGATGCTGAGATGACCAAAAATCTGCAGGCCATTCTCACAAAAATCACCACTAATTCAGAAACTCTAGCGGGCGCCGCTGAAGAATTGATGGCTACCAGTCAGCAAATGGCCAACGGTGCGGAGGAGACTTCCTCTCAAGCCAATGTTGTTGCCAGCGCATCCGAACAGATCAGAAAAAATATTCAATCGGTAGCGACGGGCGCAGACGAAATGACTTCCAGTATTAAGGAAATTGCGCAGAACGCCCATGAAGCGGCAAGGGTCACATCAGAAGCGGTAACCCGGGCTGAGATCACCAATAAAACCGTTGCCGAGCTGGGCACCAGCAGTTCTGAAATCGGAGATGTCATTAAGGTGATCACCTCCATTGCGGAACAGACCAACTTGCTGGCTCTGAACGCAACCATCGAAGCGGCCCGCGCCGGAGAAGCCGGAAAGGGATTCGCCGTGGTGGCCAATGAAGTTAAAGAACTGGCCAATCAAACCGCCCAAGCCACAGATAACATCAGTAAAAAAATTCAGGATATTCAGGCTAACACGAAAAATGCGGTGGATGCCATTTCCTCAATCACTGAAGTCATCAGCCAAATCAACGACATCTCAAATACTATCGCCAGCTCAGTAGAGGAACAAACGGCGACCACCAACGAGATGGCGCGTGGTGTGAATGAGGCGGCGATGGGCGCTGAAGAAATCGTTAGGAATATCACGGGTGTAGCCGATGCGGCTGCTGATACTTCTTCCGGAGCTGTTCAGACTCAGAAAGCGGCTTCCGAGCTTGCACAGATGGCATCGGATCTGCAGGGTATCGCCAACCAGGCCAAATTGGATTAATTTCAACATAACACTCAAAGCCTTCCTCTTTTTAAGAGGAAGGCTTTTTTTGGTTCACCAAAAGAATTAAAGCGACGTCCTGAGGAGAATATCGAGGTTGGATTTGTAAAACTTCCGAACGGCTTGCGTGGTCTTTTGGTACTCAGCCTTAAACGCCTGGGCCTGGTCTGCGGAGGTTTCTCCGGAATAACCCAGCAGGCGCGCCAGCACGGCCAATGCCTCATCATCTTTGGGCAGGTGGCTGGAGTATTGATCCGAGATCAGACGCAGGGCGCATTCCACATTTCTTAAAAAATGGTAGTGTTTCGCCAAATCTTCCGCCTGGATATAATCCAGGATCCCCAGATGCGACAGCAGTTGAATATTTTCAAAGGTATTACCGCGCCTTAATTTAGGATTGCGGTGGCCGTGCATCAACTGCAATACCTGAACCGAGAATTCAATGTCCGCCAAACCGCCCTCCCCCAATTTAACGTCGATGCCTTTTTTATTTTCCTGCGCCAGCTCCTTTTCCATACGATCCCGCAAACGTGAAATTTCAATAAGTGAACCGTATTCCAGCTTTGGCCGAAAAGCGAATTGGTGTGCCAGTTGGATGAACTTTTCCCCCACTTCGGAAGATCCGGCAATAAACCGGGCCCGCGTCATGGCCTGCTGTTCCCAGATTTTTCCCCGGGTTTCGAAATAATCCTTATATCCCTGAAGTGAAAGCACCAGCGTGCCACGGCTTCCTTCGGGACGAAGGTCGGTATCGATTTCATAAGATGGAGGCACAGGTGCCATCATTGAATTCAATTGATAGATTTTCTGGGCAAGCGATGCATAGGTGGTTATCAAATCACTGGAACCCATAGTCTCCCTGTCGGTCGACTCATCCTGATAGACAAACACCAGATCCAGATCGGAACTGAAGTTGATTTCATTGCCGCCCAGCTTGCCCAGCCCGATAACGGCAAATTGTTCGGGGAGGGTCTTTAAATGTCCCAGTTCGGCTCGCGCCAGCTCATAAACGGTTTCCAGATAGATGTCCGCCAGGTGCGACAAATCCGCCAGAGTCCCGGGAACATCGGTTTCATTAATCAGGAATCTCAAACCGATTCTCAATTCCTCGCCCTGCTTGAACTGCCGCAGGCAGATATTTTTCTGGGGAACATCCGACAGCCCCGCCATTCGGATTTTAAGTTCCTCCTTCATCATTACCGGAGTTTTGTAGCGATAGAGCGACTCCTGATTGGTAATCACATCAATCAGGTTCGGCTGCTTAATCAGTAAAGTGGATAACAGCCCGCTGGCGCCGAACAGGCGCAATAGAATTTCCAGGAATTTATGATTGTCATGAAACACTGTCAAATAAGTTTCACGGGCATGAGCGGCCTCAATAAACCGGACCAGGTAATCCACTGCGGCATCCGGATCGGGGACTTGTCGGCACAAGTCCAGAAGGGTGGGCAAAACCGCATAAAAGGTTTGAATACTTTTTTCGCTGGCATGAGACATTTCCGGGCCGTCTCGTAGTATTTTCAAAAACTGGAAAGCCCGTTTTGGATTTCTGAAAAAATATTCCTTCAGAGTTTCTTCCGAAAAGCGACCCTCCAGTTCCCGCTGGGTGGCCCAACGCTGGGCTGTGTCGCCAGCCGCTTGCTGGTCTTCGTCTTCGGCAAACAGATTGGCATACATATCTCCGACAAATTGCGTGTGGCGATTAAATTCCTTATTCAACTGATCGACTAATTCCTTGTGAGAATCGCCTCCAAATCCCATTTTCCTGGCCAGGACTGCCAGGTCTTTTTCTTCCTTTGGGAGATGATACGTCTGGAGACCGAAGGAAATTTGAACCCGGTTTTCAAGGTTGCGCAAAAAGATGTAGGCATCCCGGAGTTGTTCATACTCGGTATCTGTTATAAATCCCCGTTTCCACAATTTTTTAATGAGGTACGACGTATTGGGATCCCGCAAACTCTGGTCCCTGCCTCCAAACAGCAGTTGATAGGATTGCACGGTGAACTCCACTTCACGGATACCGCCGAAACCCAATTTGATGTGACCTTTCTCTAATTTTCTCTGTTTTAAGTCGAGGTCGACTTTTTTCTTCAGTGCCTTGACTTCGCGGATGGCGTTGAAATCGAGGCTCCGTCTGTAAACGAACGGTCGAATCATGGTCAGGAATTCTTTACCCAGAGCCTGACTGCCCGCAGAAACCCGCGCCTTAATCAGAGCCTGCCGTTCCCAGGTACGTCCCCAGGATTCGTAATAGGTTTCGCAACTGGTCAGTGAGTTGACCAGCTCCCCGCTTTTTCCCTCTGGCCGCAGGTCCAGGTCGACGCGAAATACATTTCCCTCCGAAGTTATTTCATGCAGTGTTTTTGTGATCAATTGTCCCAATTTGGTATGGAACTCGTGATTGGATAGCGTGGTTTGACTTTCGGTGGTGAGCGTTTCGCCCATACTGGAGGTATAAATGTAGATCAGGTCAATATCGGAACTGTAGTTGAGTTCCCTTCCGCCCAGCTTCCCCATCGATATAATCGCAAATTCCGATTCGTGGCTCTGGCCGTCTTGGGCTGCATACATGGGCGTGCCGTATTTATCTTTAAGAACCTTGATGGAATATTCATACGCCACCTGCAGGCAGACATCCGCGAGGTCCGACAAGGCCTCCACATGTTCGCGCAAATTGACAAGGCCCATCAAGTCCCTCAAACCCAATCGTATGTACTCCCGCTTTTTGAATTTACGCAGGAGTCCCGGAATTCGATCTGTCAATTCATCCGTGCCGGCCAGCTCATAGAAATCCCGGTACAGGACATCCCGTGTTTTTGGTTTGGACAGTGTGTCGCGATGGCTCAGCCAATCGATATAAGCCGGGTTGCTCAAAAGCGCATCGGTCAGCATTTGACTTCCTGAAAACAATACGGTCAACGCCTTAAGCAGGTAGAGAGAATTGGACAACAGGGAATACAAATGATCTTTATCCTGGATTTCCTCTGCCAAACGCTCAAAATTATTGAGGGCAATATCCGCATTGTACGATTGAGACAAATGGCTCAAAAACGATGCAAAGAAGTTCGGATACAATTTTCGAAAATTGGCTTGTTTGCTTAATGCTGAAATAATCCGCCAGGCTTTTTCCGGATGCTCAAAACCATTGTTCCTTAAAGCCGCTTCAACCTCTTGATCCAAATTTTTGTATTCAAAAAGCCAATTATTCAATTTTATCGAAATTTCCATTCGGAACCCTTTGAGGGAAAAGATATATTTTCGCCAATCTAACACAAAAAATCCCCCCTGGATAAATCCAGGGGGGAATTCTGCAGAAATAACTTTTAAATCATCAAACGGAGGCCACTCCTCCTGTTTTTAAATATCGTAGTACAGGTAGAATTCATAGGGATGAGGGCGCAGGCGCATTTTGTCGACTTCATGATCGCGCTTGTATGAGATCCATCGATCCACGACATCCTGCGTGAACACATCACCCTTCAGCAGGAACTGGTGATCCTCTTCCAGACAATCCAACGCTTCATCCAGTGAACCGGGGAGCCGTGGAATATCGGCCAGCTCTTCCGGCCCCAATGCATAAATATCCTTATCCAGCGGTTCGCCCGGATCGATTTTATTTTCAATGCCATCCAGTCCCGCCATCAGCATTGCCGAAAAAGCGAGATAACCGTTGCAGGACGGATCCGGGAAACGGGCCTCCAGGCGTTTTGCCTTCGGGCTGGGGGAATACATGGGAATACGTATTGAGGCACTCCGGTTCCGGCTGGAGTAGGCCAGGTTGACGGGCGCCTCAAATCCGGGCACCAATCGCTTGTATGAGTTCGTTGTCGGCGCAACAATAGCCGCCAGCGCCCGGGCGTGTTTTAAGATACCGCCGATATAGTGCATGCCTATTTCACTGAACCCGGCATAACCGTTTCCTGCAAACAACGGTTTGTCTCCCTTCCATATACTTTGATGCACGTGCATGCCGGAACCGTTATCCCCATAAATGGGTTTTGGCATGAAAGTGGCCGTTTTGTTATGTCTGTAAGCCACGTTTTTAACGATATATTTATACCACATCAAATTGTCTGCGCATTTCACCAGTGATGAGAAACGCATGGCAACTTCACACTGTCCGCCGGAAGCGACTTCATGATGGTGGCACTCCATCTGGATTCCAACTTTTTCCATCAACTGCATCATTTCGGTACGGATGTCATGCAGGCTGTCGCTCGGAGAAACCGGGAAATAACCTTCTTTGTAGCGCGGTTTGTAACCCAGGTTGGGGCCTTCATCACGCCCAGTGTTCCAGTTTCCCTCGCGCGAATCCACATAATACGCCGCATGGTTGATATCTGATTCGTAGCGAACGTCGTCGAAAACGAAAAATTCCGGTTCGGGGCCAAAATACGCCATGTCCCCGATTCCCGTTGACTTGAGATAGGCCTCGGCCTTTATGGCAATATTTCTGGGATCGCGGGAATATTTCTCCTTGGTAATGGGATCCATGATATTGCATATCATGCTCAAAGTCGGCACTTTACAGAAAGGATCCATCACGCCGGTTGTGGCATCTGGAATCACCAGCATGTCGCTGGCGTTGATAGCCTGCCATCCACGGATACTGGATCCGTCGAAACCCAATCCTTCTTCAAACAAGTGTTCAACCATTTCACTAATAGGAACTGTGAAATGCTGCCACGTTCCCAGAAGATCCATGAACTTTAAGTCCACCACCTCGGTGCTGTTCTTTTTTGCAAAATCAATTACCTCTTTAGGTGTCATTAGGCTCACTCCTCGCTTCCCGTAAATTTTTTAAGAAACCCGCAATTAAACTTTATCTATCTAAAAACTATTTTTTTATTTAACTTCCACTTATATCTTTAAATGGCGTCTTCGCCATGCTCGCCTGTTCGTATCCGGATCGTGTCTTCCAGGTGTGTGACGAATATCTTCCCATCCCCAATCCGCCCGGTTTGAGCGCTTTTGATAATTGCGTTAACGACTTCGTCCAGTTGGTTATCGGATACGACTATTTCCAGCTTGATCTTGGGAAGAAAGTCGACCACGTACTCGGCCCCACGATAGAGCTCGGTATGCCCCTTTTGACGGCCAAACCCTTTGACTTCGCTAACCGTAATCCCTTTAATACCGATTTCGTTCAGCTGGTCTTTTACTTCATCCAGCTTGAACGGTTTAATCACGGCTTCCACTTTTTTCATTGGACATCACCTCACGAATTAAATATTTCCTGAATGAGCTTTCCCTGGTTTTCTCCCCCCAAATGTCATAAGAACAAAAAAGGGCGCATCCTATTGAAACATAGGTGGTGAAGCAGAAACCTTAACGTATTTCCGCCGTAAGAACCACAAAATTTTTTGATTAAGGCGATCGTCCTTCCCATGGGTCTCCTTTCTATATCAATTTTCGTGCCGTTTCAAAACCTGAAGCAGCAGATCAAATGATTCTCATATCTATTCGATTTTAAAGGTATTGATGGATTTTATTTTTAAGGGTGGTTTTGGCCGCGCAAATCACTTGAATAAAACTGCACCTTTATTAAACAACGCTGAATTAATGTGATTAAAAATGATGCAATTAGGATTGAGCGCATTCCTGCGTAATTTTATTTAGCAAGCCGGTCAGTTCATCCTGTTTTTGTCTGATGGTTTCTTTATCCGCATCGGGGGGAACTGTCATGGGTGGGGCATAATTCAGTGTCACTTTAGAAAAGGGCAGGGGCAGAATAGAACGGTCCCAGCTGGAAAACTCATGCTTGGGGTGGGCATCGTAGGTCAGGGCGTAGATCGGTGCGCCAGTGATGCGTGCCAATTGCACGGAGCCTTGTTGAGCGAGGTGGTAAGGCCCGCGTGAACCATCGGCGATGATCACCACCTTTGCGTCTTTGTTTAAAAGGTCGATGCATTCGCGGGTTCCGGGAAGGGTTCTTTTGAAAGAAGAACCCCGAACCACTTTGTACCCGAACCATTTCCCGACATTGGCCAGAATGTCTCCATCCTTACTGGGGCTGACCAGCATGTGATACTTATGCAATCCCCGGAAATGATAGAAAATGTAGAACTGACGAGAGTGCCAGAACGTATAGACCGCTCTACCGGGTTTCTCGCGTATTTCCTTCTCCATTTCCGGGTTCAATATTTTTACCCGGATGGTCTTGCACCACAGGTGAATGACGGCCCATAAAATGGGAGGCAGAATATTATTTAGTAAAAATGATTTCATTGTGCGCCTTAAGGCAGTTTCATCGAATCCGCCATACTTCGAGCGATACGGGCAACCACCCCCGGAGCACCGAGAGATTCCCGGACCTTCTGCAATCTATTCCTTACCGCTCGCATGTGCTCCGGATCCTGTAAAACCTTCAGAGCTTCGGCGGCGATGCGTTCGGGAGTCACCTGCTCATTCAACAATTCGGGCACCACTTCCTCCCCTGCGACGATGTTGACCAGGCCAAAGTGAGTGATGTGGGTAAAAAACCGGGCCAGGAAATAGGTGAGAGGGTGGACCTTGTAAATTATTACCATGGGAACCGTAAACAATCCTGCTTCCAGCGTCGACGAACCGGAAGCCATGATCAGGGCGTCACTGCAATTCATCACATCATAATTTCTTCCTGTCAGAATCTTGATGCCCAGAGGATTCTCTCCCAGCCTCTGCCGGATCAATTCGGGATCGATACTGTCCGCCACCGGCAGAAGAAACTGGCATTGAACCAATTCCTTTTTGATTATTCCAGCGGCGCCCAACATATCATCAAGCAGGTAATTGATCTCGCTCATGCGGCTTCCGGGAAGCAGGCCCACAGTTTTAAGAGCAGGGTCCAGCCCGAACTCCTTCAAGGCTTCGTCCCGGGATAACTGCGGATGTGCAATATCGATAAAAGGGTGGCCCAGGTATTCGACTTCCACCCGCGCTTCACGGAAGATTTCTTCCTCAAAAGGCAGAATGACGTACATCTTGCTGACCGTTTCCCGAATGGTATTCACCCGGCCCTTGCGCGAGGCCCACACCTGCGGGCTGATATAAAACAGCGCGGGGCAGTCTGATTGCTTGCATACCTTGGCAAGTTTTAAATTGAAAAAGGGATAATTAATCAGGATGGCGGCGCGGTATTTGCCTTTGGCGATTTCGCGGGACAGCGTGCGGAAAATCTCAATATGGTGCCACAGGCTGTTCACAAACTCGAACAGACCCATGCCCCCCATGCGATCGATATTGTAAAGAGTATGGACCCCGGCCTCCTGCATGTGTTTTCCGCCGACGCCTTCAAAATGCAATTGCGGATGTTGATCTTTCAACGCCCGCACCAGGTGACCGCCGTGCAGATCGCCGGACGCCTCTCCGGCAACGATCAGGATTTGATCCGAATCCAAATTGACCAAAAGAATTCCTCATGGAAAATGTGTTGCATCGGCCGTGTTCCCGCTTTCCCTAAACGGGCCCGTACCTTAGACAGATACAATAGTGATGCCCGCCCGGTCTGCAGCTTGCAACACTTTATCGCGCTCGACAAGCATGATTCTTCCGGCTTCAATCGCCACAACAGTGGCTTTTCCCCGGCTCATTCCCTCCAGGGTACGAAGCCCTATGCCGGGGCTGTCGTAGCGGTAATCCTGATTGGTCCGACTGACCTTGATTATGGTGCATCCCGCCTGCGCAAGCTCGCACCCTCTTTCAATAGTTTGATCGGTTCCTTCCACCGCTTCCACCGCAATAACCGTTTTGTTTTTAACAACGATGGTCTGTCCGATTTCCTGATCCGCCATATATCGGGCGATGGGAAATCCAAACTCGACATCCTCCATTTCCTGCTGAGAGGGTTTGCGGCGGGTCAGGATTCCCTTTTCCGGATAGAGTTCCTTCAGATATTCCATTTGATCGAGCACCTTGAAACCCCGGCTTTCAATTTCGTCGATAACTTTCAACATCACGGACTTGTCCTGATGGGTCCGAAACGACATGATCAGCTTGAGGGTTTCCAGATCGAACAGCTGTGGCTTGAAAATCATTTTCTTTTCCACTTTGCCGATGATCAAAACATCCCTGATGTTTTCCGCTTCAAGGGTTTTCAGGATTTTTCCGCTCTTGGCGAGGCCTATGGAATAATTTTTTTCAACGAAGGGTTTGAGGCGGGCGTCTATTTCATCCGTAAATGCGACGGACACGATGCGAATTCCGTTCTCATGCGCTTTTTTCGCAAAGTAAACGGGAATTTCACCGGCTCCGGCAATCAGGCCGATACGTTGGGAAGCCAGAGTTTCCATAAAATGAAATTACCGGGAAAGATATTTTTTGATTGAGTGCGACGGGTCCCGCGTTGCCCCTCAAATACTTTAAGAAGTGAAGCGGGTCAATTCTTCCGAATTAATGGGAGATTCCATTTTGCTTGTAGAATTGTTCCATGATGCCCAGCGCGATTTCCAGGGAATACAATTCATTATCCACCGCAACCTTCCGGGGAGTTCCGTTTTTCACGCAGTCGAGAAAATGCTGGATTTCCAGTTTCAGCGGGTTGTCCTTGTGCACAAAAATCCGCTCGATCAGCGACTCCTGCTTGTAGCGGAGCGAATCTTTGGTCAGCATGTAATCTGATGAAGATTGCCGGTGAACGTAAATTTCCTGATCGGTATAATCCAGAATGACATAGGAATCCTTCTGAGTAATGGACAGGGTTCGTTCTTTATTTTGAGAAACGCGGCTGGCCAGTATATTTGCGATACATCCGGTTTCAAATTCCAGTTGCACGCTGACGACATCATCCTTTTCAGAAAACACCGAACGTCCCATGACGTTGATGCGCGCCACTTTTGAATTGATCAAATTTAAAATAATATCGATATCATGAATCATGGTATCCAGCACCACGCTGTCGTCTTTCATGCGCTGGACAAAGGGTCCCATCCGTTTGCATTCCACAAGAATAGGGTCGTCCACCAGTTTGTGCAATTCCTGGACTGCCCCGTTGAACCGCTCGACATGGCCTATGTGGAGAATGAGGTTTTTGGAATCGGCCAGCTTGAACAGTTCACGTGCATGCTCCAGGTTATCGGAGCAGGGTTTTTCCAACAGCACGTGGACGCCGGCCTTAAGAACTTCCATGCCGACCTGGTAATGCAGTTTGGTGGGAACGGCAACTATCGCCACTTCCACTTCGTTGAGCATTTTGCTTAAATCCGCGAAGTAGGGAACACCATACCGTTCACTGATCACTTTTCCGCGCTCCGGACTGGCATCCGAAATGCCGACCAGCTCCACATCCCTGTTTTCGGACAAAATACCGACGTGGTATTCACCCATTTTGCCAACACCCAATACGCCTGCTTTAATTCGGCTCATTTATTTACTGAATCCTCTCTTTGAATTCTTTACAAAATCAATAAGATATCGGATTTCGTCAGTCATTTCAATTTCGCTTTTTATTTTTTCGATTGCTTGCGAGGTATTTAAATCTGCATTCTTCAAAATTTTAAAAGCGGTTTTAATGGCGGTCCTCACCTGGGGACTGAAACTTCGTCTCCGCAGACCCACCGAATTCAAGCTCACTAATTTGGCCGGCCAACCGCCCACCAGGGCATAGGGTAAAACATCCTGATTGATCCCGCTCATCCCCTGAATCATTGAATTGGTACCGATGCGGACGAATTGATGCACCGCAACAAAACCCGAAATAAATGCGTAATCCTCCACCACGATGTGTCCAGCCAGCCCCGTCGAATTGACCACGATCACATGATTTCCGATATCACAATCGTGCGCCACATGCGCATAGTTCATCAGCATGCAATGATTGCCGATTTTGGTAATGCCATTCTCATGCCCCGACCGCTGGACCGTAACAAATTCACGAATGGTTGTCCCGTTCCCGATATGAACGAAAGAGGGAACGTCTTTAAATCCGACGATCTGGGGATCACCTCCCAAAGAGGCTCCATGGTAAATGCGGCAATTCTCCCCGATCACGGTGCCCTTTTCAATCAGGGCGTTCGGTCCCACCACCGTACCGGCCCCGATATGCACATCCGGGCCAATGGTGGTGTAGGGCCCAACGGTAACATTGTCCCCCAAGACCGCAGATGGGTCAATGGTGGCGTTTTTTGATATATTCACAGGACTGGCATGACCTCAATTTAAATGTTGGGAACTGTTGATGCGCTAATGGGGAAGAGTTGCCTTCGGAATGGAACCGCAGGCATACCATTGACTATCTAATTTTAAACGGGGAGGGGGTTAAATTTCAACCTTTTCCGAGAATTGCCTGGATGGTTCCCTGGGTGACAACCTGCCCCTCCACCAGAGCCTTCCCGTCGAAACGAAATAATTCGCCCCGTTGCTTTGTTTTGGTCAGCTCCAGGCGAAGCACATCTCCCGGAACCACGGGTTTGCGGAATTTGACCCCGTCGATCCCCGTAAAAAATACCGAGGAATGGCCTTCTTTCTTGAGAACACGTAAACCCAGAATACAGGCCACCTGGGCCATGGCTTCCACGATCAAGACGCCGGGCATTACCGGGAATTCCGGGAAATGACCCTGAAAAAAGGGTTCATTCATGGTAACGGACTTAATTCCGACAATATGCGAATCGTCATCGCATTCAATAATCTTGTCCACCAGCAAAAAGGGATATCGGTGAGGAATGATTTTCTTGATTTCATTGATATCTAGCATGCAGACCCCTCAATGGATGAAATTGCGGATTAACGGTTAATGGATTTTTCAGCACGGCGGTTTCGGGGAACCGCCGTTCAATTCACGGATACAACCGATCATAGGTTTTGGTGGCCAGGTCCGTCAACTCCAGGGCGGAGTCGCTGTAAAATACCGCTTTCTTTTCGATCACCATCGTCAGTTTCTTTTGTTTGCCTAACTGCTTTAATACTTCCAGCATTTTTTGTGAAATTTTATCGAGAACCTGCTTTTCCCTTCGGGCAAATTCTTCTTCCCGATCCTGTACATACCGCTCGAAATCCTTTTTTTCTCTAATGAAGCTTTCTTCTTTCTTTTTCTTCAGCTCTGGGTTGAGCACAAAGCCCTGCTTGTTAAGCTCCTGAAGCATATCTTCGACTTTCTTCTTGCGTGCCTCAATGATGCCTTTTTCCTTTTTGAGTTCCACCCGGAATTTCATCTGGGACTTTTTAAATTCAGAGGTTTCCGTAATTGCTTTTTGAATATCGACAAATCCGATTTTAATATCCTCGGCAGACGCGCCACCGGCTGTCAAACCCAAACCTCCCAATAATACCCATAGACCCAGAACAACCATTCGATAATCGTGTAAATATTTCTTTAATCCTATCATGTCACCTCTATGTTTAAGTATATCCTTAGAAAGCATTCCCTGCTGAAAAATGGAATTCTCCGGCAGATTCACCCGTTCGACGGTCCAGCTTGACGCCGTACGCCAGGGAAATCGGACCGAAGGGGCTGAAGAACCTTATCCCTCCGCCTACACTTTCCCGCATTTTACTGAGATTGATTCGGGTATCCGTTGAGGCGATATTATTTCCCTCTCCATACACGTTACCCCGGTCATAAAATGAAAATACCCGAAACCCCTGAGTGATCGGATACTGCAGTTCGACGTTAAACAACAGGGACTGTTCCCCGCCCAAAGGATCGCCGATATTGGTCATGGGCCCCACCTGCCGAATGGTAAAACCTCTCAGCGAATTGGGTCCGCCCATGAAATATCTTTCAAACGCGGGCAATTCTTCGCCACTATACCCCTCGGCATAATTTATTTCACCGTGCACGGCTCCGACCAGCTTACCAATCAATTTTCGGTAGTATGTAATTTCATACCCGGTTTTGTAAAAATCCGCCCCGCCCAGAAAACTGCCGGCGAATTCCAATCGTACCACATGCCTCCAGCCCTGTGTAGGGTTTATAAAATTATCGCGGGAATCATTGATAAACGTGGTCCCTATCCGGCTGGTGGTCCGGGTCTCATTTTTCAGCAGGGGGGTGGGGTTAATCACGTCGGATATCTTTACTCTGGAAAACCGGTAATTCAGCCCCGCCCAATCGGTTTCGGAAAGGTTTTTACCAAACCGCAAGCCCCCGCCCTGGGATCGGGTATCAAAGCTGAAATAATTCGACCGGTTATTGAATACATCTATCCCGGCTGAAACGTCACTGTCAAAAATACGGGGTTCCGTCAGCTGGATGTTGAAATTAGTTCTACGTGCCGAAATATTTGCTGAAATATTGGCCTGGCGCCCCGTTCCCAACACGTTGTCCTGCGCGATGGATGCGTTGAAAATCACCTTATCGACCGAACTGAAACCGGCGCCGAAACTGATTGAACCGGTGGGCCGTTCGGTCACGGTGGTGTCGATATCAATTTGTCCCGGTGTGTCCCCCCGGTGGGTGTCGATTTTGACGTCTTCAAAATAACCGAGATTATTGATCCGTTGCTTGCTTCGTTTCAGCTTTTTGCTGTTGAACAATTCGCCTTCTTTCAAACGAAACTCGCGGCGCACAACATTGTCCCGGGTCCGGGTGTTGCCAATGACATTTATTTTTCCCACATACACTTTATGACCCGGATCGATCTGGATGTTAAGATTGACCACTCTTTTTTCGTCATCGATATCCGCCCTGGGATTGACATCCGCATAGGCGAAACCTTTTTCGGAAAATTTCTCTGTAATAGTCAGAACATCTTCCCTGAGCAAAGACACATTATAGGTTTCGCCTGTTTTGGATTTCAGGTCTTTGAGCAAATCTTCTTTGGAGAATTCCCCTATCTCATTGGCATCTATTTTCCCGAATTGATATTGCTGGCCCTCTTCAATTTTTATTTCTATGTTGATGGCCTCGTCCTCACGATTCACGACGATATTAGGCTCCTGTATGCGTACCCGGATAAACCCTCTCTCTTGATAAAATGCCTCCAACCTTAAAACATCCAGCTTCAATACATCCTTCTTGTAAATCCCCGACTCATCCAGAAAAGAAAACAGCCATTCCTCCCCCGTTTCCATGGCGTCTTCCAAGTCGTCTTCATCGAATGCCTTATTGCCTGTAAAACTGATTTCATCAATCCGGATCTTTTTTCCTTCATCGATCCGAATGATGACATCCATGAGGCCCTCTTCATTAACTTGGGTGTCCACATCCACCTTGGCCAGGAAAAAGGCTTTATCGTGGTAATGGGCTGTCAATTTCTGAATAGCGTCCTTTACCAGATGCTCTTTAAAGGTCACGCCTCTTTTAATAGATATGACGTCTCTTAAATCCGCAGTATCCAGCGCATCATTTCCTTTAAAGGTGACCTCTCCCACTGAAGGGATTTCCTGGACCACAAAAGTCACCTCCACGCCACCTCCCTGGGCGGCCTGGGTATCCACCCGGATGTCGGTAAACTGGCCGAGACTGTATATCTGCTGGATGTCTTTTCGGACGAGAGCGCGGGAAAGCGGTTTGCCCACTTCGGTCTTGATGTAGTAAAAAATGGTGGAGGAGTCGACCCGCTTGTTACCTTGAATGCGAATGGCGCTGACGGTCACACCCTCTTCCTGGGCACACATTTGGGCGGGAATCAATCCAAACAGGAGAATCAGCGCACACGCGACCAACCGCCTGCGCCAAAAGGACGCAAGCGCACACCATCCCCCAATCGATGAGCAGGCCAAAAACGATTCCCCCGGAAAAAGTGAAGACAAAAAAAATACTGAGCTTTATGGCAAACAATACCATAAAACTCAGTACTTTTTGAGTAGAATCCTTATTCGGGTTTAATCACCCTGTCCGGGCCTAGGGAACCGTATTCAAAGCGCCCGATTTTTCGGTAAACACGAGCTCGTCCGCAACCAGGCCAACCTCGATCACCCCGCCGGACTTGAATCGACCCTTCAGCATTTCGTCGGACAGTACGTCTTCCAAATGCTTCTGAATGGCCCGTTTCAAGGGCCGGGCGCCGAAATTCCTGTCATATCCCTTTCCGGCCAGCCAATGCT
This sequence comes from Nitrospinota bacterium, assembly GCA_029879645.1. GTDB lineage: Bacteria > Nitrospinota > Nitrospinia > Nitrospinales > Nitrospinaceae > SZUA-226. Next base: position 50 of record JAOUPX010000039.1, on the reverse strand, counting down.
TGGCTTCGTCCGTCATATCCAGGGTCAGGCCCTGCTGGATCAACTGCTCA
>JAOUPX010000120.1:7500-8598 GCA_029879645.1 Nitrospinota bacterium | reverse complement strand
GCAATAAAAAACCCCGCTCTGGCTAACCAGAACGGGGTTTAGAAGAATTAACCCGGCGTTGACCTACTCTCCCACACAGTCTCCCGTGCAGTACCATCGGCGCTGGAGGGCTTAACTACCGTGTTCGGAATGGGAACGGGTGTGGCCCCTCCGCTAACAAGACCGGGAAAAACTTTACGTTTAAAGTCTCTCTCTATAGTGCAGAAAGCGACGAATTTTTCTGACAATCGAATATTGTAGTAAGTAACTGAAGGAGAGGGTGGAGGGTATCCACCCTCTCCGGGAATTTTTTATGGTCAAGCCTCACGACTCATTAGTACCGGTTAGCTGAACACATTACTGTGCTTACACACCCGGCCTATCAACCTTGTAGTCTACAAGGAGTCTACTGTATCTCCAAAGAGATAAGAGAGATCTTGTTTTGGGGTTGGCTTCCCGCTTAGATGCTTTCAGCGGTTATCCTTTCCAGACGTAGCTACCTGGCAATGCATCTGGCGACACAACCAGCACACTAGAGGTCTGTCCACTCCGGTCCTCTCGTACTAGGAGCAGCTCCCCTCAAATCTCTAACACCCACAACGGATAGGGACCGAACTGTCTCACGACGTTCTAAACCCAGCTCGCGTACCGCTTTAATTGGCGAACAGACAAACCCTTGGGACCTGCTTCAGCCCCAGGATGCGATGAGCCGACATCGAGGTGCCAAACCGCCTCGTCGATATGGACTCTTGGAGGCGATCAGCCTGTTATCCCCGGCGTACCTTTTATCCGTTGAGCGATGGCCCTTCCACACGGGACCACCGGATCACTAAGACCTACTTTCGTATCTGCTCGATCTGTCGATCTCGCAGTTAAGCTCTCTTATGCCTTTACACTCGATGGCTGGTTTCCAATCAGCCTGAGAGAACCTTCGCGCGCCTCCGTTACTTTTTAGGAGGCGACCGCCCCAGTCAAACTACCCGCCTGACATTGTCCCTGGCCCGGATTCACGGGTCGAGGTTAGAATAGCAGTGTAATAAGGGTGGTATTTCAAGGATGACTCCCCCGTAGCTAGCGCCACGGATTCAACGTCTCCCACCTATCCTACACATACTAAAC
>JAOUPX010000120.1:0-2500 GCA_029879645.1 Nitrospinota bacterium | reverse complement strand
TTCCGCCAAATAATAACGTTTCCTGCGGGACCAGCCCGATCTGCCGCCAGTAGCTGGTCATTTGCACGTCGCGGATGTTTTTGCCGTCGACCCGAATCTCCCCGCTCACCGGATCATAAAACCGGTGCAGGAGATGAACGAGCGTGGTCTTTCCCGCGCCGCTGGGGCCGACGAGCGCCACCATCTCTCCCGGTTCAACTATGAAGTTTATGCCCTTGAGCACTGCCTGATCGGGGCGGTAATGAAAATGCAGGTTCTTGATTTCCACTTTGCCGCCGATTTCCGGAATGGGCGGAGCGCCGGGGACATCCTGTACTTCCGGCTTGGTGTCTAGAATTTCAAAGATGCGCTCACTCGCCCCCAGCCCTTCCTGGATGCGGGTGTACAGCCGCGCGAAACTGCCCATGGGACCGGCAATGATCACTGCGTAAAGGATGAAGGCGATCATTTCGCCCGGGCTGAGCGTGCCGGCAATCACCTCCCGTCCGCCGTACCACAGCAGAACCAGGGCGGTGACAAAGGCGATGAAGCCGATCATGGGGCCGAAAAACGCAGATATCTTGACGCGTTTTTTCGCGCTCTGAAAACTATCCTCCACGGCATCGTCAAAACGGGCGATCTCCCTGACCTGCCGGACAAAGGATTTAACCAGTTGGATACCGCTGATGTTTTCCTCAATGATGGTGGTGGAAGTGGCAAGCTTGTCCTGAATTTCGCGCGACAGGTTTTTGAGCCTTTTGCCGAAGGTTTTGGCGAACAGCACCATGACCGGGGCCAGAACCAGAATCATGAAGGTCAACTTCCAGTTCATGATGACGACGATGACGATACCCCCCACCAGGCGGATCGATTGCTGGAGCAGGGTGGCGGGCACATCGGTGATCACGCCCTCAATCGTTGTCACGTCGTTGGTCATGCGCGACATGATTTCGCCGGTCCGGCGTTTGACGAAAAAACTGGTGGAAAGCGTATGCAGATGATTGAAGATGATTTTCCTGAGGTCGGTGATGACGCGCTTTTCGGTGATGTCGTACAGATAATTATGGGCGGTGGAAAACAGCATCTGCAGGAGGAACAGCAGGGCGATGGTCCACGCCATACGGTTGAGGAGTGCCAGATCCCTTTTTACCTCGACGATATCCACCAGTTCCCTGACAAACAGGGGAATCGCCAGATTGATGGCCGAGACCAGGACCAGAAACAGACTTCCCCAAAGAACGGCGGTTCTATAGGGAATCAGCAGTTTGAACAGACGCTTGAAATTTCGCATGGCTCACTTTTATAAGATGATTTGAAAACAATATACAGGGAACCTGCTTCCCTAAAAAGGAATTTCAGGCGTCGGGGGACAGGGCGCTCAGTGCGGAAGGCCGGGGATGAAAGGGATGAGAATGGACACGGCGATCAGGATGATGATGATCCATTCCAGGATTTCCAGTTTGCGGTTGGATTCCTCCTGTGCCAGCTTGCTGTACAGGCTTTCCACCGTCTGTATTTTACGCTGGATGCTATCCTGCCAGTCCACCAGCCCCAGTTGGCGGGAGGACAGGTCATACAGCCGTGCCAGAAACACGTCGCCGAACAGTTTCAGGGAGTTGGTAACGCTTTCGAAGATGATTTCGGTATCCAACTGGAATTGTCCGATGGCCTGAAGCTGGGGGTAAAGCGATTTGAAAAAGAATTTTGGGAAACGGCGGTGACCCGGTTGCAGATAATCGTAAAACTGGTCCAGCGCCTGATTGATTTTCTGATTGAGGTAAGAAAACTCCAAAAGGGCCACGTTGGTTTGCTCCAGAACCATGCAGATGTCGTCGGCATCGGGATTGAACACAATGGCGCTGTCCCAGTCCACAAACGAGACATCGGTTTTTCCGTAAGAGACGCGATTGGCCATGATTTCCTCGATTTCCTCCTCGGAAAGCGGTGCGGTTTCCCCGCGTAACATGCTGGCAATGGCGCCGGCATGCTGGTCGATCAGGTCTTCCGCCTCCAGGGCGGGTTCGCAGGCGATCATCTGGAATACAAAATAATCCTCCACCTGCGAGGATACGGCCATTTTGGAAACCGCCGGGCCGATATCCCGGAGTACATGGTCGAGAAAGGAACGGGCGTAATCCTTTAAACTGCCGTTCTCGTAGATACTCTGGATAAATTGCGTGACCTGCTGCGGGTCACCTGAAAATGGAACCTTGAGGGCGATGGAAACGGATCCGAATTCAAAGATCAGGGCTTCGGCCTGTGGCAGGGTTTGGAAAGCCTCGAAAACGGAGTGTTCGGGAAAGGCCTGGGAGATGCGCACCGGGGAGGGGGTCAGCTTGAGGTACCTGTTGACCCGGCGGCGGGAATAGGACGCCGGTTTGGGAGCAAGCGTTGAGATACGATTCACCGCCTCCTCCAGATTGATGGCGAATCCGACGTCAAACGCAAAATAGAGATGCGCCATTCCATTTTTTATGGAAAGATCGGAGCGTTCTGCGTGGATGCGGCTATGCGTGTCCAT
>JAOUPX010000213.1 GCA_029879645.1 Nitrospinota bacterium | reverse complement strand
TATTGATCCAATCATTTATCCTCTTTTGGATGAAGAATAGGCCCGGTCTGTTAGGGTTCAGTGAGGAAAAAATTAAATTTCATTGAGAATTTGAAATATTCGCTCATCAAGAAAATATTGACAAGATGTCCTGAGATTGGAACAATTCTCTGGTCAAAACGGAAGACTTCATAATTACCCCATGAAAGGGAAAATCATGCTGGAAGAATGGGCGGCTATCCTGAAACAAGTGGAGGCTGGAAAAGACAATTTGGAAGGCGCCGACCTCAGCCATCATAAACTGATGAAGGCGCAGCTTCAAGGGGCCAACCTGAAAGGCGCCGACCTGAGTTATGCCTACCTCATAAGGGCCGACCTGACCGGAGCAGACCTTTCTGAGGTGGATTTCAACAGCGCGGTGCTGAGCGAAGCCACTCTCCACGGCGCCAACCTCGAAGACGCGGATTTCACAGAAGCTTACCTGTGTGGGGTCGATCTCAGCCAGGTTCTAAACCTCACTTGCGACCAACTGGAACTGGCCTACCTGGATCGAGAAACCCGCCTCCCCGACTACATTCAAATCACCTGGCTGTCCGATTCAACGTATGAATGTAAAGGCGAATAATCCCCACAATAATTGAGCCTTGTGATGAAATTAACGAAAGGTTAAAGTAAATAGCGTAAAGGTTTTACTCAAGCGTGAGAGTCAGCGGGAACCCGGGGAGGGGTTCGGATGGATTTCATGGGTCTTCCGTTCCGGGGTTCTGAATAATCCAATCAGGGTGTCCCAAATCCTTGGAGAGAACTCATGTTCAGGTCGGTCTTCTTTTTTTTATTGCTGGTATTGACTACATCGCCAGGTCTTTCCGCTCTGGCTTTTGAGGGAGATTTCAAAGGCTCCCTGGCACAGGGTAAGCACGAACATTACGTTCCACCCGTATCCAACCCATTTTTGAACGAAACCCCTTTTATCACCACCGAAGCCCGGCTGATTTATATGCATAACGATGTGCCGGGTAAAGTCCTTGCCAATACCTTTTCCCCGGGAACGCCCGGCGGCGGCCACATAAACCTTTTTGCCCTCCAGTTGCGTCTCGCCCTGACGGACCGTTTGGGTTTCTACGTCAACAAATTTGGCGTGGCAGATTTTAATCATACGTCTTTCACCGCATTCGATGATTCCGCAATGCTCAATCTTTCTCTGGGGGTTAAATACGCGCTTCTATCGGACCCCGAGCAGGGTGGACTGGTAACCCTCGGGATGGGTTATGAAGTGCCCTCCGGCACGCTTAAGGCCGGGGTTTTCCGCCTTCAGGGTGACGGCAAGGGGTTGTTGAACCTGTTTGTGACCGCCTCCAAAAGTGTCGATAAGTGGGGTATGCAGGCCAAGCTCGGCACCCGGATTTCTCTTGACCAGGACCGAACCACATCGTGGTTCGATTTATCCATGCATGTGGATTACGAAATTCTGCCTGATTTTTTCCCGCTGATCGAACTCAACCATTACGCACCCATCAACGATCCCCGCCAGAATACGTTTAATTTTTCCGGATTGGATTTGTTTGATATTGGCGGGGCCGATCCCCAGGTGGTGACCACTCTGGCCTTCGGGGGGCGTTACAAATTTTCAAAGACGGTGATGGCGGGGCTGGTTTATGAAACTCCGGGAACCTCGGATAAGGATATTATGGACTGGCGCGTCACGGCCGATCTGGTGATCAATTATTAATTCCGGCTATTTCCCATGAGTGAAAATCAAAAAGCGGTGATTCTGGTCGGCCATGGCGGCCTGCCGAAGAACTGCCCCACTGAAATTATCAGGCAGTTCAAACAGCTGGAGAGAGAGCGCAAAATATCGGGCAAGCCCCCCTCCCCGCAGGAGCGGGATATGGAAAAGCTCATCCGGGAATGGCCCCGCACGCCTGAAAATGATCCGTATAAGTTTGGATTGGAGAAGCTGGCGGAACGGCTGGAACCGCTGCTGGAGGGTGCCGCCCTGGTGCTTGCCTTCAATGAGTTTTGTGCGCCTACCGTGGAAGACGCGGTGGCGGACCTGGCGAAACAGGGAGTCGAGCGCGTGACCGTGGTGCCCACCATGCTGACCCCGGGCGGGTCTCATTCTGAAATTGAAATCCCGGCAATTCTTGAAGATCTGCGCGCCCGCCATCCGGCTATGGAAATCCGCTAT
>JAOUPX010000119.1 GCA_029879645.1 Nitrospinota bacterium | reverse complement strand
AGCGCAGGCGGGGGCCCAGGCCATTCTCGATGCCGGGCTGACCTTTGACGTGGCGTACACCTCGGTGCTCAAGCGCGCCATCCGCACCTTGTGGCTGACCCTCGACAAGATGGATTTGATGTGGATTCCCGTGCACCGTTCGTGGCGGCTGAACGAGCGGCATTACGGCAGTCTGCAGGGACTCAACAAAACCGAAACCGCCGAACAGCACGGCGCCGATCAGGTGAAAATCTGGCGGCGCAGTTACGACATTCCGCCGCCGCCCCTGCCCGAAGGCGACGACCGCCTGCCGCACCACGACCCGCGTTATTCAGACGTCGATCCCAAAGACCTGCCGGCCACCGAATCGCTGAAGGAAACCGTGGCGCGGTTTCTGCCCTACTGGTCGGACGAGATTGTCCCCGCCATCAAGGCCGGCAAGCAGGTATTGATCTGCGCCCACGGCAACAGCCTGCGCGCGCTGGTCATGCACCTCGACAGCATCAGCGAAAAGGACATCACCGAACTCAACATCCCTACCGGCATCCCGCTCGTCTACGAACTGGACAAGGATTTAAAACCCATCAAGCACTACTACCTCGGAGACGAGGAAGCCGCCAAAAAAGCCGCCGAAGCCGTCGCCCAACAGGCGCAGGGGAAGTAGATTTCATAAGCGCTTCCCTTCCCACTTTTTGGAGTTTATTTAATCTTCTTGCCAGCCTTTCTTTTTCCAAAAGCAAACTTTAGTGTTTTAACAACAATATTTAAGATGGGATGAGTTTTCTTTAGCATTTCTGCTGCATAACGATCAGCTTCTTTCTCCTGCTCGGGATCCTGTCCAAATGTATGGCGGTGCGCATGATGACCAATTTCATGATATAGAGTTGATTCAATACGGAGCAATAGAAAATATGACAGGGGATTATAATAAGAAAGAAACATATCCCATACGACCATAATATTACAGAGGATAGGCATGTATGTGCCTGCATAACTTTCATCTTTTGGGATTAGGTAGAGACGCGCAATCTTTTTAATATCTTCTTCAGGCACAAATGATAGCCATCTTGTCAGGGCCGGCTTTATTCGGGTTTCATGCTTAAGGTTCTTGGATTGATAAATGTCCACCCCATTTGCGGAATAGACTTCAAAATCGTCTAGGGAAAAATCCAATATTGATTTAATCCTAACCTCAACAATTTCGTTGCATCCCTTTTCTCGTATTTTTTCCCCTACCTCCCTGGCACGCTCTTCATTAATATCATTTGCTAAACTCAGGAAGCCAGAGAGTATAGTCATTTCCATGCCATATTTAATGTTTTCCCATTGGTAGGCTAAAAGCTTTTCCTCTAATGCAGGGATCACCGCATCTCCAAGTTGATAAAGTTCACGATAAACTTTATAGGTATCCTCAGGTGGGCCGCTTGTTAAAACATGTTTAAACGTTTTTAACAAGTTAGTCGGTTCACTTAACTCATTCATTAATTTTTTAATTCTCCGATATATGGAGGCTGGAAGGTCGCAATATTATCCGGGCCACCCTTCGACAGGCTCAGGGTGACAACCGGATATTACTTAATCATTTCCCTTGCGTGCTTGAGTGTGGTTTCGGTGATGGTTTCGCCGCCGGACATGCGGGCGATTTCTTCCACGCGGTGTTCGTAATCGAGTTCGATGATGGTCGAGCGCGTGCGCTTGCCGGAAACGGTTTTATGCACGCGGTAATGCGAGTCCGCCATGCCCGCGATCTGCGGCAGGTGGGTGATGCAGAAGATCTGTTTCTGCGCGGAAATTTTCTTCAACTTGACGCCGACCTTCTCCGCCACGCCGCCGCTGATGCCGCTGTCCACTTCGTCGAACACCATCACCGGTACCGGGTCCTGATCGTTGAGAATCGATTTCAACGCCAGCATGACGCGCGAGATTTCGCCGCCGGAAGCGATCTTCGCCAGGGGACGTAATTCTTCTCCCGGATTCGGCGAGAATAAAAATTCGATTTCGCCGATGCCGTTGGCGTGCGTTCGCGTCTTTTTATTTTTGTAGGTGGTGAAGCCGTCCGCGTCGGGTTCGTACACAAAGCTCATGCCGAACTGCACGTGCTTCATGCTCAGGTCACGCAGTTCCTTCTCCACATCCTTTTTGATTTTCTCCGCCGCCTGTTCTCGTTTCTTAGCCAAGTCTGTTGCGAGTCCGGCCAACGCCTTTTGTTTCGATTTGATGTCCGCCTTTAATGCGTCCATCGATTCTTCGCCCATCGAAAGCGCTTCCAGTTCAGCGCCGATGGTTTCGCGGTATTCGAGGATGGTGGCGATGTCGTTCCCGTACTTGCGTTTCAGTCCGTTGATTTCCGCCAGCCGGTCTTCGATCTCCTCCAGCCGCGCCGGGTTGAACTCGATGCCTTTCTGATAATCGCGCAGTTCCTCCGCCAGCTCCTGCGCTTCGAGGAAGGCGGTCTGCCCGCGCTGGGCCTGGGCTTCCAGGGCGGGATCGATTTCCGGCAGGCCCTGCAGTTCGCGGTCGACCCGTCCTAACAACTCAAGCGCCGCCCCGTCGGCATCCGCCAGCAGGTCCAATGCGTTCTGCACCGACTGGTGCAGTTTCTCCGCGTGGTTGAGTTTGTTCTTTTCGGTTTTCAGATCGTCGTCTTCGCCGACCGATAACCCGGCCTGGTCGATCTCCCCGATCTGGAAATTGAGCAGGTCCTGCCGCTGGAGCCGTTCACCCTGATGCGTCTGCATCTGCTTCAGCGTCTGTACGGTTTTCTGGTAGGCGGCGTAGTGTTCCTGGAACGTGGCGCGATCCTTCATCAGCTTGCCGTAATGATCGAGCAGGTCGACGTGCGTCTCCGGGTACAGCAGGGATTGATGATCGTGCTGGCCGTGGATGTCGATCAGCCGGTCGCCGATTTTCGAAAGGGCGGCGACGGTGAGGTTGCTGTTGTTGAGGTACGTGCGGTTCTTGTCGCTGTTGGAAATGATGCGCTTGATGATCACCTGCCCGTCGTCCACTTCGATGCCGAGGTCGGCGATCAGAGCCAGTGTTTGGGGATCGTCGATTTTCAGGCAGGCCTCGACGGTGGCGGTGGACGCGCCGGAGCGAATGGTATCGGTATCGGCGCGGCCTCCCAGGATGAGGTTGAGCGCGTCGATGATGATCGATTTCCCCGCGCCGGTTTCACCCGTCAGCACGTTGAGGCCGGAATGAAACTCGATGGCGAGGTTTTCGATAATGGCGAAATTGGTGATGCGTATTTCCTGAAGCATCGGGACTCAGTGAAGGTTGCGTTCGATGGCTTTCATCAATCCCTGAAACTGGACCTTGCGGGTGTTGCTCTCGGGATCGTCCGTCAGTTGTGACGAAATTTCAATGGCCCGTTGCAGTTCGGCGCGGGCCAGTTGGTATTGATTGTTTTCAAAATACGACTCGGCCAGGAAAAAATGGTTTTCCCAATACGTCGGGCCGTAGTTGACGGCCTTGAGCAGATGGCCGATGGATTTCTGAATGTCCCCGCCGAGAATCTGCGGCAGTTTGAAGTAGAGCCGGCCCAGGGCGCGGTGGGGTCCGCCGCTATCGATGGCGGGATCGATCTTGACCGCCGCTTCCATATTTTCGCGGAACGGTCCGATGATATTAAGACTCCCCCAGATGCCTTTCAATTCCCCCAGCCGTCCGAGGCACAGTCCCTTGAAAAAGTAGGCCACCCCGGAATTGGAATCGCGCATGATGGCTCTCTGCGAATGATCGATACAGGAATTCAGATACTTCATTTGCTGATCGGGGAGCAGGCGCGCCAGCTTGTAATGGATGTTCGCCATTTCGCAATGATCGCCTTCGGCATCCGATGGATATTGAAGCAGGGCCGCATTCAAATCGGCTTCCCGCTGTTTCAGCGACTCCACAGAGACGTCCCCCCGATATAAATGACAGGAGGAAGGCGGATGGATACTTTCCATGGCGGCGGCGGGCCCGGTCATCAGCCCTGCCAGCAGGAGACCCAGGGCGAACCCCAGGCTTCTGAATTTGCAAGTCGTTTGAATCATGATTTAAGTTATACTGAGTAGCTGTCACGCTTGGCGGATGGATAACCGCCGGTTCCTTGAAAATGTATCATAACTGAGTCATGAAACTTCCCAAAATCTTACACCTTCTGGCCGCTTTTACCCTGATCGGACTAACCGGATTCGGCCCGGATGCCGCCCGTGCGGATGCCCCTCAGGATACCGTGAAACAATTGCTGGGCTCGATTCAGCAGATGCATCACAAAAAACCCCTGACAGCGGAGCAGAAACAGTCCAACGAAACGATCTCCCAGCAGGCGCTGGGCCACCTCGACGTTCCCCTGGTCAGCCAGAAAACCCTCGGATCTCATTGGAAACAAAGGAGTAGCGAGGAGCAGGCCGGGTTTGTGGAATTGCTGGGCGACCTGTTCCGTTATGTGGCGTTCCCCAACTCCTCCAAATTTTTCGGAGAGATGAAGCTCACCTATGCAGAAACGCGGACGGAAGGCGGAACCGCGACGGTGCCCATCACCGTTATGCATCCGGAAGAGGGGGCGGTGCGCATCGATTTTGTGCTGGAACAGAACTCGAAGCGCTGGCGGGTGGTGGATGTCATCCTCGACGGGGTGAGCATGCGCAACAACCTGCGCACCCAGTTTTCCAAAGTGCTCAAGAAACACGATTATCCCGAACTGACCCGCCGCATGCAGAAGAAACTGGACAGCGCCAAATGATAGCGGGTGAGTCGCCTGTTTTTTTGTATTTCAAAGCTTAGTTTAGGGACGGCTCCGCCAGGCAGATATTCCAGCGCTAATACCCTCTCTTAAAGCGGCCAAAGCGTTCAACGTTTCCTCAAAATGTTCTTTGGTATCCGTTCGGTTTCTTGTCATATGGTGTATCAAATCAAAATTACCGTCTTTACGGGTTTCTTGGTTTAACGTTTCGACCAAGAAACTTAATGTGTCTGGTTTTCCTGTTTTTGAAATATCCAGGCCCAGTAAATATGCCCCTGCCAGTTTTGTATCAAATTCGTACTTCTTTAATACCTCAGGGAAATTGTCATACAGGCGATCCACATTTCCTGCATCCGTGTACTTGCCTATAATAAACGCCAAATCCGCCGCGTCCTTTTGTTTGCGCTGTGGGTCATCTGTACTCCAGGCAATCAATTTCAAAAGAGTCAATCCGGCGAGGGCGGCTATTCTTATATCTAGTTTGGGATGCTCTCTAAATCGGACCCATCGCGCATGATCGAAAGCCTCATCAAAACCCATTACGTTCATTTTAATCTTATGGTCTGGCGGCCATCCGATATCGTTGTTTTTATCCCTCAATGTTCCAAAAGGGATGATATCCACAGGAAAGCCGTCGTTATAGTTTATTCTTTGACCTTGCCTATCGTTTGCGCGGAAATTTCCTGTCGCGATCAAACCATCAACGAGTTGTTGATATTGATCCCAGTCCGATACCTGAACTCCCAAGTCCAAGTCTTCTGTCATGCGCGTACTTTGAAGTCCGTGTCCCTGGCTCAGGATCATATCCCTGGCCCACGCGCCTACAACAAAAAAACTGACTTTATTTTTTCCCGCCACATCGGCGATAATTTCCAAAATTTCTACCAGGGAGGGGTCAATCTTCCCTGACAAGTCCAGCAAGTTCTTGTTCATAAATTATCCCGGCAGTTTCAATATTTCTGGCATCCCCTGTCGCCAGCAAATCTGCGTAAATCAGGAGAGGAGGAACCAGGTTTTCTTTTTTCTGGTTATATTCGATCTCCTCAACATTCCAAAAAACCTTCAAAAATTCGATGTCGCCTTTCGGGTCTTTTCTTAACCTTTTATCTGCCAGCATATAAGGGTTCACTTCTGTGGCATAAATTGTTACGGTTTCCGGCCTTAAAAATGTTCGAAGTTTTGCCGCGGCCACTTCTCCTCCCCAAAAGCCCCAACGGTAATGGTCAAGTTCAACATCGTTAAACCAGTTCTGATTGAGAGCGGCATATCTCCCCATGACCAACTTGGGCCTCAGGTTTTCCGGATAGGTCATGACCCATCGCTCAAGTAATTGTTTTTTGTTTGTCAGCCGCCGTCCCCGCTTACCCATTTCCACCAGGTAGCCCATTTCCTTTAGATCTCTCATAACCCACCCCACTGTTCCCAATGCCACGGTTGCCGCTTTTGCCACATTCCGGTAAGGCGCGTTCACCAGATTGGGGTTACACAAAAATGCGAAAATTATTTTTAAACCGGTAGGCTGGAAAGCGCGTCGGAGTTCTCTTGCCTGTAAATTTTCAGGCGGCCTGTTACCTCTTACGTAGATAAAAGCCGGGGGCTCATTTATATAGGCGTTTCCCACAGTATCAATAAATTGAACACCCACTTTTTTTAATCGTTCCGCCATTTTGGGATTCACATAATCGGTAATCAACAATCCCTTTATCGGAAATCTTTGAAGATGATGAACCATCGCTCCCACTGTGGGCTGAGTAAGTCTTTTCTTACATTCCACCGCAAGCTCCTGATCCACCCCATATCCGGTAAGCCGAACTAAGGTGTCGTATTCGGTATGAAAGTTGTCATACTGAAAACGCTCCTCCTCTGTTAATATAGCTAGTTGGAACTCTCCGATATTATTAAATACACGAACGGCTTCTCTGATAAGATCAGTCTCAGCATTTAAATTAAGATACATAAGTGATGGTTTGCAGATTATTATTAATTCCCCAATCGTTCATTATTAATGAACAAACTAATAAAATGAACATAGCGAAATAATATCAAATATAACAATTATTTGTCCACATAAATTTCAATAATACTTGTGTTCATAAATAATGAACTAATAAAAATAGTGAACAATTTGGATGGTCTGACAATAAACCTGTCCCACCGGAAATTCAGCTGAAAATGAACAAAACACCTAAAAAAATTGGAATGGTCAGCCTCGGCTGTCCCAAAAACCTGGTCGATTCCGAAGCGGTGCTCGGCGATCTCAAGATTTCCGGCTATGAGGTGACGCCGGACGAATCGCAGGCGGATGTGATTATTGTCAACACCTGCGGGTTTCTGCAATCGGCGGTCAAGGAATCGATCGACACGATTCTGGAAATGGCCGGGCACAAATCAACCGGCCGGTGCCAACAGTTGATCGTTACCGGATGCCTGGCCGAACGGAATCCGGATGAACTGCTGAAAGAGATACCGGAGATCGACCACCTGCTCGGCACCAAACAGTATCCGATGCTGAAACATCTGCTGAACGGTTCGGAGCAATCGAAACAGCGCAACCACGTGAACGAGCCCGCACAGTATTTCGAAAATTACGACGCGCGCGCAGTCACCACGCCCTTTTATTCCGCGTATGTCAAAATCGCCGAAGGATGCTCCAACAAATGCGCGTTCTGCATTATCCCGAAACTGCGCGGTCCGATTCAAAGCCGTCCGGTGGAGTCTATCGTCGATGAAGCGAAACAACTGGCGGAGCGCGGCGTGCGCGAGATCAATCTCGTGTCGCAGGACACCACACTGTACGGCTACGACCTCGGCATGAAGCGCGGGTTGATTCAATTGCTGGAACAGTTGGCGGAGGTGGAAGGCGTCGACTGGATTCGCCTGTTCTATAACTATCCGACGGTGCTGACCACGGAGTTGATGGATGCGGTGCAGAGCATCGACAAGGTCGTGAAGTACATCGACGTGCCCCTGCAACACACACACAATTTCATGCTGAAGCACATGAAGCGTCAGGAGACCGAGGCGGGTGTGCGGCAGATGATCGATCAACTGCGGCAACGCATCCCCGGAGTGGCTTTGCGCACGACGTTCATCACCGGCTTCCCCGGCGAGACGGAGGAACACTTTCAACACCTGCTCGATTTCGTGAAGGAGGTTGAGTTCGATCACGTCGGCGTGTTCGCTTACTCCGACGAACCGGGCACGGCGGCGTTCGATTATGCGGACAAGGTGGCTCCGGAAGTGGGAGAAGCGCGGCGAGACGAAGTGATGGCCGCTCAGCGGGATATCGTCCTCCGCAAGAATCAGGAACGCGTCGGCCAAACGCACCCGGCGCTGGTGGAAGGGCTCGATACCGAAGACGGGATTTTAATGCTGGGACGCCTGCCGTTCCAGGGACCGGATGTCGACGGGCAGGTGATCCTCGAGCAGTGCGACGCCGAACCGGGAGATATTATTCCCGTGCGCATCACCGGCGCGTTTGAGTACGATCTGGTCGCCTCACCGGAAGATACAAATTAACCCTAAAACCGAGACAGGATAACGGGATTAACAGGATTTGATTTTATCCTCCTCCCCTTGGGGGAGAAGATAGAGGTGAGGGGGAAAGAAAATGTAGTTGCCCCATTTATGGGGCGGGATTAAAACATAGATTCTTCGTCGCCGTTAGCTCCTCAGAATGACAGAGAGACGCGAATTGTCATTCTGAGCGGAACATCGTGTAGCGAAGAATCTATGTTTAGATTTTAAAAGAGGAAAGAACATCAACCACCCCCAGCCCCTCCTTTGGAAGGAGGGGAGAATAAATGTCCCCCTTCGACAGGCTCAGGGTGACATGGATTAATCAGGGATAGAAAATATGGCTAACATAAAAGGCACCATTGGAATACTGACCGGCGGGGGGGATGTGCCGGGGTTGAACCCGGCGATCCGTGCCGTTACATTGCGCGCTTTGCGCGAGGGCTATCGCGTGGTGGGCATCCGCAAGGGCTGGGAAGGGATGATCCGCATCGACCGCGACCGCCCGGCGGAGGAACAGGAGTATTGCCAGGTGCTGAACGGCCAGATGGTC
>JAOUPX010000038.1 GCA_029879645.1 Nitrospinota bacterium | reverse complement strand
GACACGGCCGATGGATGGTGGACGAGGTCGCCCTGCCCCTGATCGACCGTTACCCGGCCCTCGCCTGGGAAATGGTGTGGGGCTACGACCAGCAACGGTTCATCAGCGCGAGAGCCGGCCAGGCCATTGCCCGCTCAGTCCGCGAAGCAGAAAACGCCTAATCCCCGTATTCTTCCTACCCTTCAAAATAAGATTAAACCGTAGTCAAACCCAGGCTTTTTCCAGAATATAACCCCCTGAACCAACACTATCAACCTGACATAAATGAGGACATACTAATCTCTCATTATGAATTGAAAGTACTATAACTATATGTAATAATGCGTATTAGGTGATTTTTATTGCGGACATTAACCCGGACATAGTTGCGGACATGATACCACTTGACGATAGAGGGGAAACCATTGGTCTGATGGAGCCTTTGGTGCTCTCCCAGGGTTCCGGACACCGGACCGGACTGATGGATATTGCCATGGACCTCGCCGCCAAATCCTCCGGATTCCGTCGCAGTCTGTCGCCGGGCATCTATCGCGCCCTGTCCCAACTGGTCCGCACCATGAACTGTTATTACAGCAACCTGATTGAAGATCACAATACCCATCCGGTCGACATTGAACGCGCCATGCAGGAAGATGTCAGCAACGAGCCTGAAAAACGAAACCTGCAACTGGAAGCCAAAGCCCACGTCTTATGCCAGGAATGGATTGATGCGGGCGGATTGCAAGGCCGCGCCTATACCATGGAGGGATTGTTGGACATACACCGCCGATTTTGTGAACACCTTCCTGACGATCTGCTTTGGGTTGAAGATCAGGAAACGGGTGATAAGGTCCGGGTCATCGGCGGCGAAATGCGATCCCGTGATGTCCAGGTGGGCCGTCACCGGGCAATCAGTCCGGGTGCACTGCCCCGTTTCATGGAACGGTTTGAAGCTGGATACAACGGATTGGGAACATCGGAATCCATACTGGCGGCGGCGGCCGCGCACCATCGGTTGGTTTGGATTCATCCCTTCATCGATGGCAACGGACGTGTTGCCCGGCTCATGTCGCACGCCGCTTTGCTCGAAACTCTGGATACGGGCGGTGTGTGGTCGATCGCGCGTGGCCTGGCGCGGAGTGTGGACCGATACAAAAAGCTTTTACAGCAGGCCGACCTGCCGCGCCGGAATGACCTGGATGGCCGCGGCTCTTTGAGCGAAGAGGCCCTTGCGGATTTCACCCGCTATTTTCTGGAAACCTGCCGCGACCAAATCATGTTTATGGAAGGTCTCGTGCAACCGGAACGCTTGCGCACGCGTATCCTGCTTTGGGCGGAAGAGGAAATACGGATGAAAACTTTACCGGAAAAAGCGAGTAGAGTATTGGATGCCCTGCTGTACCGTGGGGAATTGCCGCGCGGGGAGATTCCTCAAATAGTGGGTGCGGTGGACCGTCATGCACGCAGGATTACCTCGGCCTTGCTTAAAGAAGGGGTTCTGGTTTCAGCAAGTCCGCGCGCTCCCCTGCAATTGGCTTTTCCCGCCAGGCTGGCGTCGAGATGGATGCCGAACCTCTTCCCCGAAAAAACGGATTAAACCCAAACCGCCCAACTGTCATCCTGAGCGCCAGCGAAGGATCTATGTTTTGATTTTGTCTGCGATGGTTCGTTGCCAATGAATCGAGCAACTACTTTGAAATACGTTCCTTGCCGTTGAGGTAGGGCTGGAGGGGTGCGGGGATTTGGATACTGCCGTCGGCCTGCTGGTAGTTTTCGAGCACGGCGACGAACAGCCGCCCCGCCGCGAGGCCGGACCCGTTCAGCGTGTGCACCAGTTCCGGCTTGCCGCCGTCTTTGCTTTTGGTGCGGATCATCGCCCGCCGCGCCTGGTAATCGGTGAAGTTACTGCACGATGAAATTTCGCGATAGGTGTTCTGGCTGGGGAGCCACACTTCGAGGTCGTACGTCTTCGCCGCCGAAAACCCGAGATCTCCCGCGCACAAATTCACCACGCGGTAATGCAGTCCCAGCTTCTGTAAAATCGATTCGGCATGCGTCACCAGATTTTCCAGCTCGTCGTACGAGGTTTCCGGCTTGACGAATTTGACCAGCTCGACTTTATCGAATTGATGCTGACGGATAATGCCCTGCGTGTCCTTGCCGTACGATCCCGCTTCGCGCCGGAAACACAGCGTGTACGCGGCGTACTTTACCGGGAGCGATTCTTCGGGCAGGATTTCGTCGCGGTGGTAATTGGTCACCGGCACCTCCGCCGTCGGGATGAGGAACAGTTCGTCGTCGCGCAGTTTGAACAGGTCCTCTTCAAACTTCGGAAGCTGTCCGGTTCCCTTGAGGCTGTCTTCGTTGACCAGCACCGGCGGGTAGAGTTCTTCGTAACCGTTCTCGCGGGTCTGCGTGTCGAGCATGAACTGGATGAGCGCACGGAGCAGGGCGGCGCCCTGTCCCCGGAACACCGCGAACCGCGCGCCGGAAATTTTAACGGCGCGCTTCATGTCGAGGATGCCCAGCGCTTCCCCCAGCTCCAGATGATTCTTCGGCTCGAAGTCGAGCGACGGCTTCTCGCCCCACTTGCGGATTTCCTCGTTCTGCGATTCGTCCGCGCCGTCGGGTGTGGTGTCGCTGGGGATGTTGGGAATATTCAGCAGAGTGGTGCGCAGTTCTTCATCCAGCGCATCGGCCTTGCCGTCCCACTCGTCGATCTCGGCGTTGATCTGTTTGACCTCGGCCATAAGGGCGTCGGCGTTTTCTCCCTGCTTTTTGAGCTTGCCGACTTCGGCGGACAGGGTTTTCTTTTTGTTCTTCAGCGTTTGTGATTTATTCAGCGCCTCGCGGCGTTCGGCGTCGATTTCGATCAGCCGGTCGAGGTCCTGCGCCGTTCCCGGTCCGCGCCGGTTGAGCTGATTGTGGAGGCGTTCGCCCTGTTCTCGGATGAGTTTGATATCAAGCATTAACTGTTTTTTCGGTAGCGTTTGGGAATTTTACGTTTGGACTGGCCGCCCTTTTGGATACGGCCTTCAATGCCTTCCAGTTTCATTTTAAGCAGAGCCGGGTATTTGTAGTCGCCTTCCAGACTTTTGAACCGGTTGTAGGCCAGTTTCAGTTTGCCTTCGTCCTCCAGGCAGGAGGCCATGACGAATTCCATTTCGCCGCTGAAAGAACTGTCCGGATACTTGACGCGAAACTGCGAATATTTTTCGCGGGCGTCATCGCAACGATCCATGTTATGCATGATTTCCGTCATGCGCAGGTAGGCCTCTTCCGACCAGGGATTGCTGGGATAATTTTCCACCAGAATATCGAATTCGACAATCGCCTGTTCGTAATTGTGCTTTTTAAAATAGATGGCGGCGATACGGAACTGGTGCTCCGGGTTCTCTTTCGGTTTCTTGTACTCGTTGATCAGCTTCTGGTATTCGATAATGGCCTGATCGAGATCTCGGAAATTCAGCTCCACAATTTCGGCGATGTACTTTTGGGCGCCGTAGGAAAACTCTCCTCGCGGCTGAATGTTGACCACTTCCTGAAAATAGTTGATCGCCCGGTCGGTTTCCCCCAGGCCGAAATAATAAATTTCCCCGAGACGGAATAACGATTCCTCAGCCTGCGGGCCGGAAGGCGCCACTTCAAGCACCGCGTTGAACAGCTCGATGGCGCTGTGGTTGCGGCCCTGCACCCATTCCGAGTTGGCTTTCATCAGAAGGCCGTCAACCCGCGTATCCTTGCAGGCCAGCGTGGCCGCCAGCAGGAGGAGCAGGGTGAGATAGTTTAGGATGCGAATTTGGCTTTTCAAGAATACGCTCCCGGTCTCGTTAAAGGATTCGTCTCCTAACTGGAGATTATTCTACAAATTTTTCGACACCGACCACCCGGGTATCCTCTTCCATGCGCGCGAGGCGAACGCCCTGGGTATTGCGGCCGATCACGGAGATTTCGTTGACCGCCATGCGGATGATGTTGCCTTTGGAAGTGATCATCAGCAATTCATCCTCGTCGGTCACGCGTGCGATGCCCACCACCTGCCCGATCTTTTCGTTGCATCGGATGGTGATGACGCCCGTGCCGCTCCGGCCCTGCTGGGGGTATTCCTCCAGCGCGGTGCGCTTGCCGTATCCGTTGTCGGTGACGGTGAGAATGGTATCTCCCTGCTCCACGATTTCCGCGCCGACCACCCGGTCGTTTTTACCTTTAAAGCGAATGCCCTGCACGCCGCGCCCCGTCCGCCCGATGGGCCGCACGTCTGTTTCCTTGAAGCGGATCGACATGCCCTCCTGCGTGGCCAGCAGAATGTCCTGGTTGCCGTCGCTGATGTTCGCCGAAATCACCTGATCGCCCTCGTCGAGGGTGAGTCCGATGATGCCGCCCTGCCGGGCCTTGCTGTAGGCCATCAACGACGTTTTCTTGACCACCCCCTGTTCGGTGGCGCACAGAACGAATTTGTCTTCCTCGAAGGTTTTGACGGCCAGGATGCTGGCGATCTTTTCATCGGGCTTGAGCGCCAGCAGGTTGGCGATGGATTTGCCTTTGGCCGTGCGTCCCGCTTCCGGAATGTTGTACACCTTCAGCCAATGCACCTTGCCGATGCTGGTGAAGATGAGCAGGGTATCCAGGCTGGAGGCGACGAACAACTGATGGACCACGTCCTCCTCCACCACACCCATACCCTTGATGCCCTTGCCGCCGCGCTTTTGCGCGCGATAGTTGCTCGTGCTCTGGCGTTTGATATACCCGCTGCGCGAATAGGTGACCACCATGTCCTCATCGGCGATCATGTCTTCGATATCGATTTCCGCTTCGTCGGTTTCAACGATTTCGGTGCGGCGATCGTCGCCGTATTTTGCTTTGATCTCCGCCAGCTCGTCGCGGATGATCTGCATTTTGACATCCTCATTGGCGAGAATGTTTTCCAGCCGGGCGATTTCTTTGCGGATCCCTTCCAGATCGTCGAGAATTTTCTGCCGTTCCAGCCCGGTCAGTCTTTGCAGGCGCATCTCCAGAATGGCCTTGGCCTGGATCTCGGATAACCCGAACTGGCTCATCAAACCGTCGCGCGCTTCCACCGGGTCCTTCGCGTTGCGGATCAATTGCACCACTTCGTCCAGATGATCCAGCGCAATGGCGAGGCCTTCCAGAATGTGTTCCTTCTCGCGCGCTTTCTTGAGATCGAACTCCGTGCGGCGCGTAACCACCTCGCGGCGGAACAACACGAACTGATGCAGGACTTCCTTCAGGTTGAGGACCTTCGGCTGGCGGCCCACCAGAGCCAGCATGATGATGCCGAACGTCTCCTGCATCTGGGTATTCTTATACAGCGTGTTCAGCAGAACCTGCGAGTTGGCGCCTTTCTTCAGCTCGATCACCACGCGAATACCGTCGCGATCCGATTCGTCGCGCAGGTCGCTGATGCCTTCCAGTTTCTTGTCGCGGTGCATCTGTGCGATCTGTTTCACCAGCCGGGCCTTGTTGACCTGGAACGGGAGTTCGCGCACGATGATGAATTCGCGGTCGCCTTTGGAGTTGGTCTCCATTTCGACGCGGGCGCGCACCTTGATCTGGCCCCTGCCCCGGTGATACGCCGCACGCAGGCCCGCCGTGCCGTACACCAGGCCGGCGGTCGGAAAATCCGGGCCCGGAACGTGTTTGATGAGATCGTCGATCCCGCAGTCGGGGTTGTCGATCAAATGGATGGTGGCAGCGGTAATTTCCCGCAGGTTGTGCGGCGGTATATTCGTGGCCATGCCGACCGCAATACCGGAGGATCCGTTGACCAGCAGTTGCGGGAACGCCGCGGGCAACACCATGGGTTCTTCGAGCGATTCGTCATAGTTCGGCGTAAAGCCGACGGTATCTTTTCCCAGGTCTTCGAGCAGGTGCTGGGTGATCTGGTCCATGCGCACTTCGGTGTAACGCATGGCGGCGGCGGTGTCGCCGTCTACCGATCCAAAGTTGCCCTTGCCGTCGACCAGCGGGTAGCGCAGGGAGAAATCCTGCGCCATACGAACCAGCGCATCATAAACAGCGGTGTCGCCGTGCGGGTGATATTTACCCAGCACATCACCGACGATGGCGGCGGACTTTTTACGCGGACGGTTGAACACGTTGTTCTGCCCGTGCATGGCGTAAAGGATGCGGCGATGCACCGGCTTGAGGCCGTCACGCACGTCGGGCAGGGCGCGCCCGATGATGACGCTCATCGCGTAATCGAGATACGAACTCCGCATCTCGTCTTCGATATTGATTAACTCAATGGAATCGACCATAAGCTTTCTATTTGATTAAAAACATTTGGGATTGAATCCTGTCACCCTGAGCCTGTCGAAGGGGCGCAGGGCGTCATGCTTCGATAAGCTCAGCATAACAGTTGGACTGTTTTTCCTTCCAACAGGAGGACAAAATCCCCCGGATCAAATATCAATATTGCGCGCGTCGAGCGCGTTCTTCTGGATAAACTCGCGCCGCGGCTCGACCGCATCACCCATGAGGGTGGAAAATAAATCTTCCAGCTCGACCATATCGTCGGCCCGCACCTGCAGAAGCACGCGGGTTTCGGGGTCCATGGTCGTTTCCCACAACTCGCCGGGATCCATTTCACCCAGACCTTTGTATCGCTGAATGGTGAGGCCGGATTTCCCGGCTTCCATGATTGCTTCGAGCAGTTTTTCCCTGGATTCGATCTGGATCGACTCATCCTTATGCACCAGGGTAAACGGCGGCTGGTCCATTTCTGCGATCGGTTGATACAGTTCAAATAGATTCTGGATCAAGGGCGATTCGATAAATTCCGCGTTGAATTTCACCGCAAAATCACGGCCCTGCTGGTGACCTTTCATTACAAACTTGTATCGCTCTTTTTCAGGGTCGTAATCGATGTTCACCTCTAAATCCTTGATGAAGGGGCTGATCTCGATTCTATCCTGACCGTGATCGGTTTTGGCGGCAAAGATATTATCTTTCCAGGGCTCCAGTTCCACCCCGAAATCTTTAAACGCGTTCACTTCGTCCGGGCTCAGTTCTCCGCCGTTTTGCAGGGTCAGCGGAAAGTTCTTGAGACCGCTTTCAATTTTATATTTTTCCCGTTCGTCATCGCCCACAAGATGATTCATCAGGCGGGACACCAGGGACAGCATGCTTCCGAGCGTCTTGAAATCGTCCCGATTGATTTCCATATGGACCAGGGCGGTCAACAGCTCCACCGGAATATTGTTTTTCGCCACGGTCCGGCAGTAATCCCGGAAACGGATCAAATGATTGACAAATTCTACGAGAGCTTTCCCGGAAATGGCGGCGGTCTTATCTTTGATCAGTACTTGCTGTTTGTCCGTACCCTGTTCCACCAGAACCTGCGAAAGGCCTTTTTCATCTTTGACGTAATCTTCCTTCTTGCCTTTCTTCACCTTGAATAGCGGCGGCTGGGCAATATACAGAAAACCCTTTTCGATGACCTGCGGCATCTGCCGGAAGAAGAACGTCAATAAAAGCGTGCGGATGTGCGAACCGTCGACATCGGCGTCGGTCATGATGATGATTTTGTGATAGCGTATTTTTTCAATATTGAAATCGGTCTTGCCGATGCCCGTTCCCAGCGCGGTGATCAGCGCGCGAATTTCATCGCTTGCTATCATTTTGTCGTAGCGCGCTTTTTCAACGTTCAGGATTTTACCCTTGAGCGGCAGAATGGCCTGGTTCTTGCGGTTACGGCCCTGCTTGGCCGAACCACCGGCGGAATCCCCTTCCACGATGTACAGTTCTGAAAGGGCGGGGTCCTTTTCGGCGCAATCGGCCAGCTTTCCCGGAAGCGAACTGATTTCCAGAGCGCTTTTGCGCCGCACCAGGTCTTTGGCTTTCTTGGCGGCTTCCCGCGCCTGGGCCGCGCTGATTGCCTTGGCCACGATCCCTTTCGCGATCGCGGGTTGTTCTTCAAAGATACGTCCCAGTTGTTCATTGACGATCTGCTCGACGATTCCCTTCACATCGCTGTTACCCAGGCGTCCTTTAGTCTGGCCTTCAAACTGCGGTTCGGGAACCTTTACACTCAACACGGCGACCAGGCCTTCGCGCACGTCTTCGCCGGATAAACTGATCCCCGTATTTTTCAAATAACCGTTTTGCACGGCATAGCTGTTAATGGTCCGCGTCAACGCCGACCGGTATCCGCTGAGATGGGTCCCGCCGTCCCTTGTATTTACGTTATTCACATAGGTGAAAATTTCTTCTGTATAGCTGTCGTTGTATTGCATGGCGAGATCCAGGGAAAAATCTCCCTTTTCCCGTGTGATGGATATCGGCGTGGGATGGATGGATTTTTTCTTTTTATTGAGATGGTCGACGAAGGAAACAATACCGCCCTCGTAGAAAAAATCGTGGCTTCGCCCGTCGTGTTCGTCGTGGATGTGTATCTTGAGGCCCTTGTTCAGGAAAGACAATTCCCGGAGGCGATTGGACAACACATCGAAACTGAAATTCCGGTCCGCGAAAATTTCGCTGTCCGGCATGATGACGATACGCGTGCCGGTGGTATCGGTTTTCCCCACAACATCCAGAGTGCTCATGGGTTTGCCGCGCTGGTATTTCTGCTGATACACCTGGCCCTCGCGTTTGATTTCGAGATCCAGGGTTTCGGACAGCGCATTCACCACCGAAACGCCGACCCCGTGCAATCCTGCGGAAACCTGATAGGTATCCTGATCAAACTTGCCCCCGGCATGCAGAACGGTCAGGACCACTTCGGCGGCGGATACTTTCCGGTCCCTATGAAGATCCACCGGTATACCGCGGCCGTTATCCGATACGGTTACACTGCCGTCAATATGAAGGATGACCTGGATTTCGGTACAGAACCCGGAAATAGCCTCGTCCACACTGTTATCGACCAGCTCATAGATCAGGTGATGAAGACCGTCCTGACCGGTCCCGCCAATGTACATGGCAGGACGTTTCCGGACCGCCTCAAGGCCTTCCAGAATTTTGATATTTGAGGAGTCGTAAACTTTTTTTTGAGAGCTTTCCATCTAATCCAATTTCAAAGAATTTAAGACTTAAAATATTGTTGAAGTAGTAGGGACTGTGTAAATGGGGGAAAGCAGTCTAAACCAGCGATTTTAAAGGCAAAACTAAAAGAGCGAAACCCTCGTTTTCCGGCTTTCTCCGTGGACGGGTGGGGATAGTTTTTAACTGTAATTATTATACCTTAAATTACATCTTTTTATCATAGTTTTTACACAGGTTTTTTACAGGTTATGCATTCTCAATCAGCTTGATGATTTCCTGTATTTTCTTCTCCATTCCCTTGTTTTCCTTAACCAAACCGGAAACCTTGCGATGGGAGAAAATGACGGTGGTGTGATCTTTGCCGCCAAACTGACGACCGATTTCGGGGAGCGATGCCTGGGTGAATTCGCGGCAAATATACATGGCAATCTGGCGCGGCACAGAGATGTCCCGGGAGCGCTTTTTGGACTTCAAATCCGCAACCTTGAGCTGGAAAAACTGGGCCACGGTTCTTTGAATGTTGGGTATGGTGAAATGGCGGTTCTTGTCGATCGTGAAATCCTTGAGCACGTCCTGAGCCAGCTCCAGATTGATTTCGCGATGCGTGA
Source organism: Nitrospinota bacterium (assembly GCA_029879645.1). Taxonomy (GTDB): domain Bacteria; phylum Nitrospinota; class Nitrospinia; order Nitrospinales; family Nitrospinaceae; genus SZUA-226. The sequence continues at coordinate 16,113 of JAOUPX010000038.1, read as the reverse complement.
ACGAGGCGTAGGCAATGATGCGTAATAATAATCCTTCCAGTTCCCGGATATTGGATTTGATATTGTTGGCAAGAAACATGGCGACATCCTGCGGAATGCCCTTCTTGTGGATTTCAGCTTTCTGATACAGGATGGCCATTTTGGTTTCCAGATCCGGCGGCATGATGTCGGCGATCAACCCGCTTTCGAAACGCGAGCGCAGGCGCTCTTCGATATTCTGCATGTCTTTGGGGTACCGGTCGCTGGAGAGAACGATCTGTTTGTGGTACTCGTACAGGGAATTGAATGTGTAGAAAAATTCCTCCTGCGTACGTTCCTTCCCGGCGATAAACTGAATGTCATCCACCAGCAACACATCGAGAGGCCGATAACGTTCGCGAAAGTTTTGCATCCGGTCCTTTTTGATGGACTCGATCAAATCGACGGTGAAACTTTCGGCGGAGATGTAGCGGACACGGGTTTGCGGATTTTCTTTGACGATGGCGTTGCCGATGGCATGAAGCAGATGCGTCTTGCCCAGGCCCACCGCTCCATACACGAAGAGGGGATTGTAATTGTGCGCCGGGTTGCCGGCCACGGCTTGTCCCGCGGCGTGAGCAAACTGGTTGTTCGGACCCACCACAAAATTATCAAATGTGTATTTCGGATTCAGGAAGCCATTGTTGTACAGCTGGACAGGCGGAGTGGGTTCGCTTACCTCTATTTCATCCTTTGGGCTTCCTGTTTCTTCCGGAATGCTCTGCTCCGGAGAAAGTTTCTCCAGTGAACTACCCTGAATCTCAAACTTAACGTCTAGTTTTTTATCGGAAACCTTTTCGAGAGCATTTTTAATCAACTCAAGATAATTTTCTGTCAGACATTTTTTATAAAACCGGTTGGGTACGGCAATGGTCAGCGATTGCTCGTTTTTAGAGCATGGATACGTCGGCGTGAACCATGTGTTGAAATTTTCGGGAAGGACTTGTTTTTCTATCTCTTCGAGACAGTTCTTCCACAGAACTTCCATAAAAGTCCTCAAAATAATTTGGTTGAAAACAAAACTACATCGGGTGGGAAGGTGGCACTATATAAAACGGTCGAAACGAAATCAACTACAAAAGAAAAATAAATCGAAGGATGAGTTCTAAGTAAAGTAATAACATGAATTTTTCGTTCAAAAAAATTTTGAACTTTATTGCCCGCCTTTACAAATTTTATTTTTTGTTTTCATTCCCTAACTTTTTGCGTGAGCAACGTATTTAAATTAATACGTTTATCGCATTCATACCTTGCGCGTTTGTACAACTGACAGGAACCCGCAGAGCGCGGGCTGAAGATTCGGGTGGGAACCTGCTTCAGTGTGTTCAGTTAATCTCGCGAAATTAAAGTGATGTAAACCAAAAAAGGTAACTGTGCATCTATGTGCACTTGTTTACGTTCCAACCTGCCTCCGTGCGCAGGAGGCATGATCCCCTTCCTCCCGGGGTGGGCCGTTCGAACCGGCCCGCCCCATCCCTCCTTCTTAGTTTAAGAGACACTTACCTCGGAGAACGTTATGGTTTGGCTGAAAGGAAAGAAAACATACATCGTTGCCAGCTTGATGGTGGCAATATCATTGGTTCACCTCTTTTTGGGTGAAATTGGTCTTGCGGAGTTTTTCGCCAGCGAGCACATGAACACTTTACTTGAAGGCCTGGGCCTGGGAACTCTGCGTGCCGGTGTGGCGCATAACATACGCCACTGACGGAGACCGTTCTCATGAATGTAGAACTATTTCGTACAGTGACGCCCTTCATTACTTTTTTTTTATTAATTGGGGTGTGGGTGATCGGCTGGTTGATACGGCGCTTGATCGCCGACAACTCTCAGCATTTCGCTGACCTCAAGAAGGAACTCAAGCATAAGATCGACCAGCGCAGTTGGGAACTGGAAAAGCGCATCGATAAACTGGAGCGCGACCTGGAAAAACTGGAAGCCTCGCGCCTGGCCGATCAGAAATATCTATACGAACAGTTTGTGCCGAAGGAAAACTTCTACCGCTCCCTCGGTAAAACGGAGAGCGCCATTGGACGCATCTTCAAACTCATCCACCAGCTCAACAAAACGGTTCATCAATCGATTGCCCTTCGGCCTCCTTCCCATGATTAACAAGATTTTACGAAGTCAACCGCTTTAAATATTCCTCCCCTTGCTGAGGGGAGGATACAGGTGGGGTGCGGTTTTGTCGGCTAACAGTAACCTTACTGAAAGCAAAGTAAGGGGTACCACAACCTCCCCTGTATCTCCTCCTTGGTAAGGAGGGGAGCCTCTTATGCAAATCTCTCATGACCAATCCCTCTCCAGATGCGGCTCTTCTCCAGTTAATGGAGGAGATGACCGAAGCCAAACAGGCGGTGCAGGCCGTCCTTAAAACCTCGCCGGAGGACATTCAGCTCCACCGCATTCACGGCATGTACACCGGCCATATCCTCGACATCCGCAAAACCATGCTCCAGGAAGCGGCGGTCGACCGCGAACAGCTTCTACTCGACGCCCTCAAGGGGGTTGTGACCTTTTTGATACAGCAGGGAGAGGACGCGGCGGCGCAGTGCATCGGCGAGCATCTGGAAACCATCGGCACTCAGGTGAAACTATCGTGGCAGGATTCCAAACCCTTTCCAAGCTGGCCCGCGGTTATGAAGAAATCCGCAGGCTCCTCGCTCAGCAAATCACCCCCTTCGGCAAAGCCGGCGCCAAAGAAAAAGAAAAACGCCAATCCCGCGCGCTGAACGATCTCCGGTTTTTTGCTGAGACCTACTTTCCGCATTATCTGACAGCTCCGCCGTCTGAGATGCATCTGCATTTTTACGAGTTGTTTCAAAAAGCAGTGGAACGATCCAATAGGAAAAGCTCCCCGTCCACGGGGGTGGACCCGGCGCGGATCGCCCAGGCGGCGCCGCGCGGTCACGCCAAATCGACCATTGCTTCCCTCATCCTGCCGCTGTGGTGCATCGTCGGCGCGAAACGGAAATTCATCGCTCTGGTGTCCGATACCACCGAGCAGTCGGCTGAGTTTCTCGAATTCATCAAGGCCGAACTCGATGCCAATGAACGCCTGCGCGAGGATTTCCCCGAAGCCTGCGGCGAAGGCCGTGTGTGGAAGGCCGGACTCGCCATAACCCGCAACCACGTCAAACTGAAATGCTGGGGCAAGCGCAAGGCGATGCGCGGCGCCCGGCACGGCCCTGTGCGGCCCGACCTGGTGGTGTGCGACGACCTGGAAGGCGACGAGAACATCGACTCGCCGCTCCAGCGCGCGAAAGACCGCGAATGGTTCTTCAAAGCGCTGATGAAAATCGGCAGCCGCAAAACGGTGACGATCGTTGTGGGTACGATTCTGCATTATGATTCGCTTCTCGCGCAATTGCTGAACCGTCCCGGCTGGCACGGCAGAAAGTGGCAGGCGATACGTCAGTGGTCGGCCTCTCCCCTGTGGGAAAAGTGGCAGGCACTCTACACCTCCCGCAAGGAAGACCAGGCCGACCGGTTTTTCACAAAGCATCGGTGGGCCATGCTCGACCGCACGCAGGTGCTGTGGCCGGAGGTGGAGGATTATTATTTTCTGATGAAGATGCGCGTGAGCGACGGGCCCGCGTTCTTCGATTCGGAAAAACAGAACGAGCCGGTGAACCCGGACGACTGCCTGTTCCGCGAAGAGTGGCTGAGGTTTCTCGACGAAGATCGCGTCCTGCGCAACATTGCGTGGAAGTATTACCGGGGCATCTATTGCGCGGTCGATCCGTCACTCGGCAGGCAGTCGAAGGGCGGCGACCCGTCGGCCATCATCGTCGCGGCGGTCGATACCGAGGGGTATGTCGATGTGCTGGAGGCGGATATCCGGAAACGTCCGCCTGACCAGATCATGGAAGATGTGTTCGCGTATCATAAGAAGTACGATTTCACCCTGGCGGGGATCGAGGAGATCCAGTTTCAGGAACTGTTCAAGGACCTCGTCATAAAAGAGAGCGCGAAGCGGGGGTTGTATCTGCCGGTCGAGGGCATCCGGCCCAACACCGATAAAGTCCTGCGCATTTCGAAGATGCAGCCGCACATCAAGAACGGGATCATAAGGTTCCGCCGCAACCAGACGCAGCTCATCGACCAGCTCCGCTACTTCCCGAAAGCCGATCATGATGATGGCCCCGACGCCCTGGAAATGGTCTTCACCCTCATCACCCACCACACCACGTTTGGCCCGCGAATAAGAAAGTTATAACTTCAGATCGATCCAGGGAAAGAGCCTGGTAGAAATTGATTTTATTCGGGAGTTAAAGGAAGGAAAGAAAAGGTGATGGGCCACCCTTTGGATGGCCCATCGGTTGGGATCGGTTTTTAGTTGAATTTTACGCAGTCGGTGATGCGTACGGCAATCAGCGCGGTGTGGCCTTCCTCATTTCTGTCGGTGACCGTGATGTGCGTGCGTAGCAACCGGCGTTTGGTGTCTTTAAAATATTGTTGGACTTTCGAATCGCGGGGCTCGACCAGGATGGTGTCGCCGACGGATGACACTTTCAGGTATTCCTGCTGGTCCACACCCAGCACATAGCGGCGGCCTATATTCAGATTCCGCACATCCACTTTGCGGTGCTCGTTCATGCAGACGGCGATGGTCATTTGGCTGTCTGCCAGGAACGTTTTGATGTAGGAGATCACATCAAAAATCTGCTCGTCGCTGAGAGTCCACGCCGGCATGGCGGTACCCGGTATGCCGTTCTTGATGGATTGATACATGCTCATGTCGTTGAGCCGGCTCATGACTTTTAAATCGGTAAAGTTCCGGGGCTTCGGGTCCAGACCTTCCGACATGAAGCCGTCGCCGGCACCCTGGTAGCCGTGGCAGAGGGGGCATCCCATCTCTTCGTAAATCAACTGACCGGCCGATTCCGGCAGAGGTTCGGGTAAAACGTTGGTGCTTATTTGGCCATCGGTATGCGCGTGCGCATTCGCGGCAAGCAACAACACAAACAACAGATTTAATACAAATTTCTTCATTCAAATAATCCTTAGACGTGATCCATTAAAAAAACGCCCCGCAACAATTGAGTTGTGGGACGACAATAGTTATAAAAACTACGCACATGTCCCGGCTTCCGGCAACGTTCAGGTGGGAGTGTTGGGCTGTTTTATGACACTAAACCTCATATAATCATAATCACGGCCGGTCCCGGTCCTGTCAAGAGTGAAAGAAAAACCCGCCGCGCATTTGCCGGGGCATAACCGCCCGGGCTTCTTCTAACTGGAGATTAATCAGAGAATATGCGCCTCTCTGAGTACCCTGATCTGAGGGAGTGGTTTTTCTACAGGCGGTTGTGTCTGCGGACTAACGGGGGAACCAGCCCCGGGCATTGCGCTCGGGCAGGGGAATCCGATGGGTCTCCAGTACCCCGATGATCTTGTCCTCCAGGCCGGGGGCGAACCCGCCCGCATTGTCCCGGTAACACCCTTCACAAAGGTACATTTCATAATGGGGAAGATATTGGCCGTCATATTTTTGCGGTCCGTATTGAAAGGAAACGGCACACAAGTCACACTGTTTGGTTACTTTTCGCATGGTCTTTACCTCAGGTAGAGGGAGTCTGTTTTTCCCATTCTACACTATTTTCCACCTCCCTGCTGAGGATACCCGTCCCCCTTCCCGAAAACCCCTTGCCTTACGCCCCTCCGGGCCTTAACATAATTGGGTGAAAATAATCAGAGGCAGGACGAAATGAATTGCCGGATTACGGAACAGGAGCAACAGATACCACGGGTCGAAACGGTCGCGTGTGACCCTTGTCACAAGTGGTGGCAGGTGGGTTGGATAGAAGCCGGGGGCGGGGACTCTCTCGAACACCCGGTGACCTGTGATTGCGGGCGGATTCTGAAAGTGGTGCGCGCGGGCGGGGACCATCCGCCGTTGATGATCCTTCAGCATCCCTGGGGCAGGACTCTCACCGCCTGTCTGTCGGCGTTTGCGGGGGGCGCGCTGTTTCCTGTTTTGCCGGAACCCGCTCTCCTCACCCTTTACCTGGTTGCTTGGATCGCCTGCGCCCTCACCTTTATCGACGAGGACAACAGCGACTTTTCCGCCCTGACCGGCATCGGCCTCTGGTCGCTGGCGATCATCTCCGCCGCCGCCGGTGTCGGCGCCCTCGCCGCCCATCTCCTCCTTCGGGTGGGTGAATTGTTGGGATTTTAAAAGGCGAAGGCATTCCGCCTCATTACCCCCGCCACTCCTAAAGTGCTGTAACCTTTTGTAAAACAAACCATTTCGCGTATCCAATATATTCGGAATGAGTGAAAAAAATCTTGCGCTTCGCCCTTCCGGGCCTTAAGCTGATAGTACAGGTTCGCCGGATGGGGAGATCCGGGAACTTCGATTCCTGATGCCGGGTTCAGGCAGGTATCCAGGAGGGGAGGGAAGTAAACGTGGAGTTACCGAGTGGCAAGCGGAGGGGGTTATCCTTTCTGACGGCTTTGTTTCTGGTGATGACGGCCTATCTGGCCCAATCCTATTACGAAGTCTGGCAACAGGCCTGGTGGCAGGAGTCATTTCCCCGTTTCAAATTATGGTCCTTTACCCTGATTCCGCTGGGAACCGCCCTGCTGCTGGGCTACCGCCTGCTGGTCCCGCACAGCCTGTGGAACGTCAACGCCACCGCGCGGAAGCTGTGTCTGCTTCTGATTATTGCGTCCTTCCTGAGTCCCATCGGCTTTGCGTTTTTCCGTCCCCTCAAGGCGAGCTCTATAGACAGTCATCCCAAATCCAGCCTTAACTGGTTTTATTCCGCCGGCGATGCGCATTGGAGAGACAAGGGCCGCGACCAGGTGTGCGGTCCCGCCGTCGGCCCACAGAGGAAAATCATCAAAGCCGGGAGACAGGGATGACCCGGTGGATACAGGTAACCCAAAATGAACGACGTTAAAAAAAGCGCCCTGTGGGCTTTGGTCAGTATTCCGATATCAATTACCCTGGTTTACCTGAATTCTGCGAAGGTGATTGCCGGCGACTTCTTGGGGTTTACTTTTATCCCTGCATATTTGGCATTAGGACTATTTGGTAGTCTTGAATTAGAGCCGGGATGGTGGATGACGGCAGTATCCTTAATTGCTGAATATTTGGGTTATTTCTTATTCATATATCTCTCATTAAAAAGTTTTAGATTATTAACAATAACAGGAGATCAATATGTAGCCAAAGAGGAATCCGAAATAGATCCGCGTTTTCCTTCTCTCTGGCTTGCTCCTTTCTTTCTTGCATTGATAGGAACGTCATTGTTGGACTCGTTGGGTGGTTTTGGAGGGTCACCCGGATGGCTGTTGGGTACCGTAGCGTTCATATCTCAATACCTGGGTTATTTCTTATTAATGTATGTCATAAGAAAACTCATACAAACACGAGCGGAAAATAGGACCAGAGAACAATCTGGCAAAGATGAACCCGGGCTTTAAGTTGAGAGAAAAGATGCAATCGTAAATCCGTTCATCACATAAAGGAATCATAAATCATGCAGCAAGCATTAAGATTGATAATGGTGGCGTCCTTTTGGTTTATCCTTTCCGGTATCTCCGACACGATGCAGACGCCCCCCAGCACGGACAGCGAGCCCCTGGGCCGTCCGGTGTCCGTGAAAATCTCTGGTCCGCTGATTCATGAACCGTCCGGTTTTGAGTTTCCGGAATCGTACGACAGCTTCAGCCGCTCCCTGATCCTGCGTTACGATACCGCCGGGTTAGATATGAGCGTGCATTACAATGACAAATGGGCCGGCTGCAAGTTGGCCACCACCTTTTATGTCTACCCCACACCCCGCACGTCCGGTACGGGCGCACCTCCGGATATGACCCCCTCCGTCCAGGAAGGGTGGCTGGAGGAGCAGATACAGAATTCGAAATATGCGATCAAACATTATCATCCGTCCCTGCAATCGCTGACCACAGGCACGACGACGACTCCCACGGCTGATGGGAACCTAAACGGCCGTTTGCTGACCTTTCGGGAAGCGGGAACGTTCTCGGAACAGCGGGTTTTCGTTTACAAGACGATATGGTTTCTTAAATACCGGTTCACCTATCCGGAATCCTGTCGGACCGAAGCGGCATCCCGGATCCAGTCACTGCTCTCGCAGTTGCCCTGGGCAACGGGGTCTTAAGTCAGACTTGGTTGCATCCGTTTCCAGGAAGCGGAAAAATTAGGAAATAAATCTGTATGTTAGGCTCTTATGAATTCTATTATTGAAATCATTATTTCTAATTGGGTGTTTGGTGTGGGGTTTTGCTTTTTCGGAATTCTAACTATTGATGGAACCAGAAAAGACCTTAAGGCCCTCGTGGATCCTCCTGAAGAACTATGGTGGTACTGGCCTCCCTCATTAGCTAAAAAGCTGGGTGATGCAGAGGATGCCAAAGCTACGTCCTACGTATTGGGAATCATTTGGACCTGCATGGGACTGTTCTGGTTGTGGGAAGCTGTTGGCGATTTGTTGAATTAGATAAGAGGACTTGATTTTTTCCACCCCTCCCGCTTCCGGGAGTTGAGGTAAGAGGAAAGATAAAAAACAAGCATGAGGAAAGTGCCCGTGCAGAATACCCATTGGAAAACCATTGTGGCCTGTCTACCCGCTTTTGCAGCAGGAGCACTTTCCCCCGTTATTTCGGACCTTGTCCTTCGTATCGCTTGCGCTGTATCGTGGGTCGGCTGTTTGGTAATCTTTCTCAATAAGGACTATCTCCACAGAACATCGGCTCATGTCGCATCTTTTATCAAGGAAGAATACCGCAAGGGTGTAACTGCTGCAGTAGCTGTTCTATGGTCCATCGGTCTTGTCTTAGGTGTAACGCTTGTCGTTGCTTTCGCCGCCCAGGCCCTCTGGGGGGAGTAGGAGAAACTCCCCCTAACACCTCCCCTCCAAACCGCATAACTCCATTTCAAATAATTCTTTTCCCGTTTCCACACCTGATCGCTCCCCTACCTTGTAGGAACGCCGCACAGCGTTCCTGAAAATCAAAACCCAGATCCTTCGCTACCGCTCAGAATGACAATCAACACAAATTTCCCCTTTCGCGGCATTTCGTGTATTTCGCGGTTTCTGCCCTTTTCTTTTAACCGCGAAAAGCCCTCCAAAATCGGTGAAACCATCAACAACCCGGAGGGACGTCGCGAAAGACACGAAAATGTAAATGGCTATTCAATGCACAAAGGAAAACTATGAGGCTTACCCACTGGTTCAAACGAAAAGTCAGCGCGGCGACGCGCGCGCTCACCCTGCTCATGCCCCTGCCGCAGGGCTCTGCGGTTGTACTGGATTATATTCCCGAATTGACAAAAATCGGCAAGCTGAAATAAGGTCAGCTTGTACCATTGCCTGTTCCCGTTAATGGGTGTATTATCAGGGTTTGGAAACTATTTTCATCGGGAGCAGAGCCATGCAAACCGTGATGAGTTTTTTGCAGTACCTGATCCTTCCACTCATGGCAATTTACATTTACCTGTTTTACCGCGCCATGGGAAGCCTTAACAGGGAGGAACGCCGGCTGTATAACCAGGTGGGGTCCAGATGGAAAACGGGCCTCTTCCTTTTTGTGCTGATCGGCATGATTTTCTATGGCGATTTCTGGTTCCGCCTGACCTGCGTGATCCTGATGGTCATCATTCAGATCGTCTGGGCGCCCCGGCATCGGAAAAGAATGAAGGAATTGGAATTCCATCCGGACTTTCTGCAGCGTCTTCGCCGCTCGAATTATGTTGGAATCCTTGTCACCGGCATGGCCTGTTTATATCTCCTGCTGGACGCCTACCCGAAATGAGAGTGCCCCCCACACCTCTCCGGCAAATTTCCTAAATCCTGAATAAAAAACCCCTTGCCTGTTTCTATACCTGATCATCCCCCTATCTTGTAGGAACGTCGCACGGCGTTCCTGAAAATCAAAACACAGATTCTTCGCTTCACTTCGTTTCACTCAGAATGACAGAGAGACGTTAATTGTCATCCTGAGGAGCCAACGGCGACGAAGGATCTGTGTTTTAGCTCCCCTCCTTACCAAGGAGGGGATACAGGGGAGGTTGTGGTACCTCTTTCCTTGCATTTAAAGGTTTTTGCCTTTTTACGAAATCCGCACCCCACCTGTATCCTCCCCTCAGGAAGGGGAGGAATATTGAAAGCAGGGAGTTATGCAAAGATCTCCCTACAGGGGGGAACCGCAAACTTTAAACCTGTGAATTGCGCTCAACGTGTTCGGCAGGAAAACAACGCTTGCTTGAATCACATTCTAAAATTAGCTCCGGGCCTTGCCCGGCCACTCTGGGGAAGAGGATGAACATTACCCACTGGTTCAAACGAAAAGTCAGCGCGGCGACGCGCGCGCTCACCCTGCTCATGCCCCTGCCGCACGGTTTCGGCATGAAGGCCGATTACGAATCCCTCGCGCGCGAAGGCTACATGACCAACAGCGTCGTGTTCGCCTGCATCCGCGAAATCGCCGGAGCCGCCGCCGGCGTCCCCTGGCAGTTGTTCCAGACGCAATCCGACGGTACCCAGAAAGAACTCACCGGCCACCCGCTCCTCAAACTGATCGACCGCCCCAACCCCTTCCAGGGCCGGTTCGAACTGATCGAAAACCTGACCGCCTATCTCTACCTTTCCGGCAACGCATACCTCGAAGCCGTCGGGCCTTCTGCGGGGAACCGCAACTCCAGGCCGCCGACGGAACTTTATATTCTCCGGCCCGACCGCATGTCGGTCCTGCCCGATCCCACCCACTTCATCCGCGGCTACGAGTACAAAGTTGCGGGGCAGTCGGTGAAGTTCAGTCGCGAGCAGGTTCTGCACCTGAAACTGTTTCATCCGCTCGATGACTGGTACGGCCTCTCTCCCGTGCAGGCCGCCGCCCTGCCGGTGGACAAGATCAACGCCAGCGACCGGTGGAACGCCGCCCTCCTCCGCAACTCCGCGGTGCCCTCCGGTGCGCTGGTGTCCAAGAAGCGGCTCACCGACGAGCAGTACGGCCGCCTCAAATCCGAGATGCGCGAGCAGTACCAGGGCGTCACCAATGCGCGGTCGCCCCTGCTTCTGGAAGAGGACATCGACTGGAAAGAAATCGGCACCTCGCCGAAGGACATGGACTGGATCGACGGCCTCAAATTCAGCGCCCTGCAGATCGCGCAGATCTATAACCTGCCGCCGGAACTGATCGGCCTCTCCCCCGCGACGTATCAGAATCGCCGGGAAGCGCGCAAGGCGTTGTACACCGAAGTCGTCCTGCCCGCGCTGAGCCGCCTGCGCGACTCGCTCAACACCTGGCTGACGCCGCGCTTCGGCGACGGCCTCCTGCTCAACTTCAACCGCAACGCCATCGAAGCCCTGTCCGAGGACCAGGCCGCATTATGGCAACGCGCCAACGACAGCCGCTTCCTCACCCTCAACGAACAACGCGCCCTTGTCGGCTATGAAGCAATTTCCGGCGGCGACTCCTTATATCAAAATCAAAACACAGATTCTTCGTCACTCCGCTCCTCAGAATGACAGAGAGACGTGAATTGTCATCCTGAGCGTTAGCGAAGGATCTATGTTTTCCTGAATAACAAAGGATAATAATCAATGAAGGAATACCATTCATACGAATTCAAACTCAACGACGTGTCCGACACCGGACAGTTCCAAGGTTACGCCGCCGTGTTCGGCAACATTGACCTCGGCAACGACGTGGTGGAGCCGGGCGCGTTCGAGCAGTCGCTGATCGACACCGGCGGCAAGATTCCCATCCTCGACCACCACAATCCGGCGCAACAGATCGGCTGGAACCTCGACGCGCGGGAAGATTCGTTCGGCCTGTTCGTGCGGGGTCAACTCGACCTCAATGTCCAGGCCGCGCGCGAACGCCACAGCCTGATGAAGCTGGCGATACAAATCGGCGGACGCACCGGATTGTCCATCGGATTCCAGACGGTGCGCGACGAACCCGACCCGCAGGATTTCAAAATCCGCCGTCTGCAGGAGGTTCGCCTGATGGAGTACAGCCTCGTCACCTTTCCCATGAATCCAGAGGCGGGCGTCACCAGAATTAAACACAACCCCTCATTATCGATCCACGAATCATTGCACACCTTACTCACCCATCTGCGCGCTTCTTAATTATTTTCCTCAAGAACGCCGCGCAACACACTCAAGGAGTTTTTGCATGCAGGACCTCAAACAACTCGTCACCGATATCAACCAATCCTTTCTCGAATTCAAAACGAGAAACGACCAGCGCCTGCGCGAACTGGAACAGGGGCGGCGCGATCCTCTCCTCAACCAGCAGGTCGACAGCCTAGCCCGCGAGGTGCAGAACCTGGCGGAAATCAAATCGCGCCTCGAACACATCGAAACGCAGATCAACCGCCCGGTGTTTGAAACCGGGCACCGTTTCGAGAGTTTTCAAAGCGGCGAGCAGAAGCAGATGATCAACAAATACCTGCGCCACGGCGAAAGCGCGCTGACGCCGGACGAGATCAAACAGTTGTCGGTCGACAGCGATCCCCAGGGCGGGTACTGGGTGACCGGACAGATGTCGCAGAGCGTCATCACCAAAGTGACGGAGACCTCGCCCCTGCGCGGACTCGCCACGGTCGAGACCATCAGCTCCGACGCGCTGGAGATTCCCGAAGACATTGGAGAGGCCGCCGTCGGCTGGACTGCCGAGACCGGTGTGCGCAGTGAGACCGACTCGCCGACCATCGGCGTGCGCCGTATCCCGGTGCACGAAATCTACGCCATGCCCAAAGCCACGCAGCAATTGCTCGACGACGCCCGCGTCAACGTCGAGGAATGGCTGAGCGGCAAGATCGCGTCGAAGATGTCCGTCACCGAAAACGCCGCGTTCATCAACGGCGACGGCGTCGACAAACCGCGCGGCCTGCTCACCTATCCGGCGGGCGCCACCAATCCCGGCCAGATCCAACAGATCAACTCCGGCAGTGCATCGGCCCTCACCGCCGACGGATTGCGCTCGCTGTTCTACGCGCTGAAGACGCCGTACATCCGCAACGCGCGCTGGATCATGGGACGCGCCACCATCGAGGCCATCTCCAAACTGAAAGACGGCGGCGGCGAGTACCTGTGGTCGCCCGGCCTCAAGGAAGGCGAACCGCAGATGCTGCTCGGCCATCCCATCGACCGCATGGAAGACATGCCGAGCGTTGCCGCCAACGCATTGCCCATCGCGTTCGGCGACTGGAAACAGGCGTACACGATTGTCGACCGCGCCGGCGTGCGTGTTTTGCGCGATCCCTACAGCTCGAAACCGTTCGTGCTGTTCTACACCACCAAACGCGTCGGCGGCGACGTCACCAACTTCGAAGCCCTCGTCCTCCAAAAAGTGGCCGCGTAATAAAAACATAAGCCCAGATCCTTCACTTCGTTCAGGATGACAGACTTTAATTGTCATTCTGAACGGAACGAAGTGGAGTGAAGAATCTAGGTTTTTATTCCAAAACTGTAAAGCTCAATAAGGAGAAACACATGCGAGACCTCAAGAACAACCTGGACGGCGTCAGCTCCATCGATCCCGCCAGCTACACCGCCACCACCAACGGATCGGGCGTCGACCTGCGCGACTTCGACAGCGCGATGGTCGTGTTCCAGGCCGGTAGTGCCGACACCGGTAGCGGCAACGAAACCTACACGCCGGGCGTGGAGGAGTCCGACGACAACTCCAGCTTCTCCGCCGTGGCGGCATCCGACCTCGAAGGTTCCCCTGGCAATATGACGGCCAACTCCGTGCAACGCGTCGGTTACAAGGGTGCGAAGCGATACGTCCGAGCCGTGTTGACCCTCGGCGGCACCACGCCGTCCATTGATGCCTCGGCCCTGGTGATCCGCGGCCTGCCGCATCTTGCACCACTCTAGCCAGTGAGGCAACTTGCTGAACATTGACGGCAAGCGATGAACTCTGGGCGCAATTCGTGGTTTTAAATTTGCTGCGGACCCTGCCCGGCTCCCCTCCTTCCAAAGGAGGGGCTGGGGGTGGTTGATGACCTCTTCCTTATTTAAATCTAAACATAGATTCTTCGTCGCTCTGCTCCTCAGAATGACATAGAGACGTTAAATGTCATCCTGAGCGTCAGCGAAGGATCTATGTTTTAGTCTTTGAAGGAAAAATATGAAACTAAAAATGAAAAGTACCCGTTACGGTTCAGCCGATGGGGTGCAGATTGACGAATACAAAAAAGGCGAAACGTATGAGGTGCGCGACTCGCTGGCGGCGATCTTCCTGAAAGAAGGCTGGGCGGTGAAAGTCGACAAAGCCTCCCACCGCAAGAAAGATGCGGGTGCGGCACCGGAAAACAAATCCGCTCCATCGATACGGAGGCGGGCATGACGCTGAAACTGAAAACGCCGCCGGCGTCCGAGCCGCTCACCCTGGCGGAAACCAAGGCCTACCTTAAAGTTACCGGCACGGAAGAGGATACCGTGATCAGCCCGATCATCACCGCCGTCCGCCGCACCTGCGAAGACTGGACCGGCCGCGCATTGGTCACGCAGACGTGGACCCTGTGGCGCGATGCGTTTCCCAACCGCAAACAGGACCGCCTGCCGCCCGCCGGATATTTCGAACTGCCGGTCGACTTCGCCGACGAGCCGCAACGCCTGATCGCCATCCCCCGTCCGCCTTTGCAGTCGGTTGCCTTCCTCAAAACGTACGACCCGAAACACCAGGCCGCGACGTTTGACGCCGCAAAATATTTTGTCGATACCGCTTCCGAACCGGGCCGCCTCGTGTTGAACCCATCCGCGTCCTGGCCGACCGATCTGCGTCCGGCCAACGCGGTGGAGATCCAATTCGTTGCGGGCTACGGCGATGCCTTGGCAGTGCCCGACGCGCTCAAGCAGGGCATATTGTTGTGGATCAAACTGCTGATGGCCGACCGCAACTGGCTGTTCGAGCAGGGAGAATCCACCCCCGGGCTTATCGAGTTCAACCGGCACGACGTTCCCCCGCCGGTGGCCGCGTTGTGGTCGCCTTACAAAATCTATGCGCTGGATGCGGGGGGACGATGAGCATCGGCTTCCACTATCCCACGCAGTCGGCCTCAACCGCGCAATGGCTCCCCGCCAAACCGCCGCACCTCCCGGCGCGTCACAACACCGATTACCCGGAACAACTGACCGGCGAGACGGCAGGCGGAACGCTCTATGTGCAGGACAAGGGACCCCAGCGCGAAACGTTTGAGCTGACCTTCGAACGCCTCACCTTGAACGACCGCGACGCGGCGCTGGCGTTTTTCAACGCCGTCAAAAAATCGTTCAGCGCGTTCGAGTACCAGGACGCCGCAGGCCTCCTGCACACCGTCCGCTGGACGAATGCCTTTGACTTTCAGGAAACTGTGCCCGGAAGGTTTTCGGGAGTCATTCTACTAAGGAAGGAATGAGACCAGATACTCCTCCCCTTCTAAAGGGGAGGCTGGGAGGGGTTGATAACTTTTCCTTTTAACTCCCCCTTGTAAAGGGGGCTGGGGGGATTCCTCCTTTCAAATAAAAGCCACCCTCACCCCAGCCCTCTCCCATCAAGGGAGAGGGAGTATTAAGGTTCCTTCTCCCCTGGTGGGAGAAGGTTAGGATGAGGGGGATCTCATGACCTTTCCTCTATTGAATAAAAGCAAAAGGAAGAACCCCCCTAACCCCCCTTACAGGGGGGAATTTATAACCACCCCCAGCCCCTCCTTTGGAAGGAGGGGAGAGCCATGAGGAGGTTCACTCAATGATCGATTGGCAGAACGCAGAATTAAACGACTTCACCTTTGATGTGGACGCCGAGGGCATTCAGGAGATTGGCCCGTCGCAGGTGTTTCCCGTCAACGTACAACATATCGACGGCACGCCCGCTTTCAACTGCGCCGTACCCGTTCGCGCGGAGTTCTACCGGCAATTGAAACAGACCGCCGACTGGCAGGCGGCCCTGCTTAAAATCCTGAAGAGCCGGGTACGGGAGGAAATCCTCAAACGCAAACGGGAGAATCCCGTGCCCATCGAAGACAAACTGCAACTCATCGGCCAAAACATTTCCCTCGCGGATTGATCCATGCGCACCTTCACCGGCGGGTTCACCTCCGCTAAAAACAAAACCAGCCACGCCCCC
>JAOUPX010000212.1 GCA_029879645.1 Nitrospinota bacterium | reverse complement strand
CGCCGATTGTTGCGGATGGATGAAAAAGGCTGGATTTAAAAAGACTGAAGTCGTCCACCTGGTGGGCCCCGACTCCATGGTCATCGGGATAAAGTAAAAACTCTAAAAGGCTGGGTGGCCAACCGCCCTTTGTAACTTCATACCTGGGTCTGCGAAGCCAACTGTGCGAATGGGATTTTGCATTCGCCAGGTTGCCCCTGCGGCCCCCCTACCGGGGGAGGAGTTTTTAGACTTTGGCTGGCGAAATCAAGTTATAGAACGGGCTCCAACGCCTCAGCGAAGTTTCATCCAGCCTAAGGCTGGGCCGAAGTAGACCGGTAAGCCGGGTTCTGTTCCTCGTGAGAGGCAGCAGTCATCAATCTAGGCCTGCCGTTACCGGCAGGCTCAAGCAATCAACCCGAAAGCATCGGACGGGCCGCCCTCAAGCGCTTTCCTATTTGATCTTGCTCCGGATAGGGTTTACCAAGCTATCCCCGTCACCGGGGATACTGGTGGGCTCTTACCCCACCTTTTCACCATTGCCGCCGGGGAAGCGGACTTCTCCGGGTAGGCTGTGTCTTTTCTGTGGCACTTTCCTTAGGGTCGCCCCCACTCCGCGTTACGGAGTATCCTGCCCTGTGGAGCCCGGACTTTCCTCTCTCCCGGCCCGTAAGCCGGAACAGCGACTGCCTGGTCTACTTCGGCACTGCCGATTCGGTTTGGGGTTCCGGTTCGGGAATAAAATAAAGGAACCGGTCGCAGGACTGGCATTGATGAACTTTCTCCCCGGCACGTACTTCCAGGGCAACCTGCGGTTGAAGGTTCTGGTGGCACCCCTGACACGTTTCCCCTTTGATCTCCACTACCCCCAGATTATCGCGTGCCTGACTCACTCGATTGTACTGAGAGAGAAGTTTCGGATCAATTTCCTGTCCGAATTGTGTGCGCTGGGCCTCCGCGTCTGCCAATTCCTTCTGGATGCGGGCCTTCTCAGCTTCTTTTTTCTGCTTGTATTCTTTAAACTGGATTTCCTCTCCCTTGAACTCCGCTTCCAGGCCGGGGATTTCCTGCTCCTTCGCATCAAGAAGCTCCATAACCTCAAGCTCTTTATCTTCAATCTCCGTAATTTTGGTTTTGATGGCGTCGGTTTCGTGAAGGATGGCGGTGTATTCTTTGTTGGTCTTGACGGTGGGGAGTTTCATTTTGGTCTTGGCCATGTGGTCGGCCTCCGCCTTGGCATCCTGTTCCAACTGGCTTCGCTGTTTTTTGAGGGAATCAATTTCGGCCTGCAGAGCGTTCAGTTTGCTCTTTTTTCCCTCCAGCTCTTTTTGACCTGAGGCGATCTGGCCTGGGATGATCTCAAGGCTTTTTTTAAGATCGTTAATTTCGTTGTCCTTTACCTGAAGGCCTACAAGGAGCTTCAATTGGATTTGCTCTTTTTCCCGCTTCTCGGTTTCTTCGTTCATATCCCGCCAAATTCATGTTTTTAAGGGTTTATGCGTCCGAATGTATCACGCTAAACCGGATTTTTGCAAGTTTATATCGAGGAAAACATTGGACAGGTCCTCCCAAACAGGTGAAGGCATCAACCTCTTGGAGGATCTAATAACGGGATAAAATCGGAAAAACCTGGAACAGGAAGCACGGAGTACCTGTCACCCTTCGACAAGCTCAGGGCACCAGATTTTATCGGCGTGTATCTGTGTTCATCTGTGGTTAATTTGGGATTTAAGCCCTTTTCGGATGGGCGCGGGATTCCCAGAAAACGAGGAACACACTCGCGATGAAAATGGATGAGTAGGTTCCGATGACCACCCCGACCAACAGGGCAAATGAGAAGTCGTGGATGATTTCACCGCCCAGGAAAAACAGGGCGACGACCACCAGCAGGGTCGTGCCGGAAGTCAGAAGGGTCCGGCTGAGGGTCTGATTGATGCTGGTGTTGATGATATCTTTGAGAGATTCCTTGCCGCGCCGCCGGGCGTTTTCGCGAATGCGGTCGAAAATGACGATCGTATCGTTCAACGAATAACCGATGATGGTCAAGAACGCCGCCACAATAACCAGGGTGAACTCCTTGTCCAACAAAGAGAAAGCCCCCATTGTCACCAGGACATCATGAATCAGCGCGATAATGGCTGCGATGGCGTACTGGAACTCGAACCGCCACGAAATATAAAGCACGATCCCGATGATGGCGTAGACAATCGAAAGCAGAGCCTTCATGCGAAGGTCCTTGCCCACCTTGGGTCCCACCATTTCGACACG
>JAOUPX010000118.1 GCA_029879645.1 Nitrospinota bacterium | reverse complement strand
CTGACGAACACGAAGGGCTCCACTTTTTAAAGTGGAGCCCTTTTCATTTGAGATCTACCCAAAACGAGTTAATCTATTTTTTCTAGGTATATAAGGCTTTAAACAGTACTATAGAGCACAGATTCCCTTCTCGGAAATTATTCACGGCCCCCCTTGGTTAAAAAATGGGTTTGGGATGGATTTTATAAAAAACGTTTCCATACGCGACAAGCTCAACCGGATTATCCTGCTGACCACCAGTGCCGCTCTATTACTGGCGGCCCTTGGGTTTTGCTTGTATGACCTTCTTGCATTCCGCAATACGGAAGCAAGAGAACTTTCAAGTGTCGCAGATATTATCGGCGCAAACAGTACCGCCGCCCTTCAGTTCAAAGACCCCGCATCCGGTCGGGAAACGCTGGAAACCTTGAGCATCGACCCCCGTGTGGTGTCCGCCGGCCTGTACAATCAAAACGGCCAGGTTTTTGCTTCGTACCAGCGAACCAGCAATACCTTCAGCCTTCCCGTCGAGCCCAGAACCCACGGTAATTACTTTGAACAGGGACAAATTCTGGTATTCAGGCCCATCCTTTTTGATGGACAGCAAATAGGAACGATATACATCCATTCCGACCTTCAGAACTTTTATGATCGGCTGAAGCAATATGGAATCATTGCTTTTATGGTATTTATCATTTCCCTCCTCGGAGCGTTTCTGATCTCATCCAAACTGCAAAAATCGATCTCCACCCCCATCCTGCACCTGGCTCACCTGGCCAACCGGGTATCCATGGAAAAAAACTATGCCCTGCGAGCCGATAGTCAGAGTAAGGACGAACTGGGTGATCTGATCAATCAATTTAACGACATGTTGAGTCAGATTCAGTATCGCGATATCGCTTTGCAGGAAGCGCACGACGAACTGGAGGAAAGAATCCGGGAACGAACCGCTGATCTTGAAAAGGAAATTCAAATTCGCCGGCAATCAGAATTCGCCCTGCGGGAGAGTGAAGAAAGACTGCGAAGCATACTGGACCATACCACGGCAGTCGTTTACATGAAGGACATCGATCAGCGGTATGTACTGGTTAATCGTCAGTTTGAAAGAGTTTTCGGCGTTAAAAACGAACAAATCCGCAGAAAGTCCGACTTGGAGGTTTTTTCCAAGGACACTGCGGTCCGGCTAATGGCGCATGACCGCATCGTTATGGATTCGGGGCGGCCTCTGGAAGTGGAAGAACAAATACAAGTTCGCGGAAAGGGCGAAACCTATCTCTCGATCAAGTTTCCCCTGCGCGATTCGGAGGGCAACATTTACGCCGTCTGCGGATTGTCCACTAATATTACGGACCGGAAAAAGTTTGAAATGGAATTACAAAAAGCAAAAATTGAAGCGGAAGCGGCCAACTCCGCCAAAACAGCATTTATCGCAAACATGAGTCATGAAATCCGAACTCCGCTCAACGCTATAATGGGTTACTCCCAGATATTGAAAAAAGACCCCACGCTGACTTCGGACCATTACAAAGCCCTGGAGCGCATTGATGCCAGCGGAAAAAACCTGCTCTCCATCGTCAACGACATATTGGATATCTCTAAAATTGAATCAGGGCGAATGGAGCTACGCCCGGTGGACTTCAATGTGAACCGGGTGATTGAGGACATGAGTGCCCTATTTAAATTAAAATGCGAAGAAATCAATTTAACCCTGGAAACCTCCACCGTTCCGGAAAACCGGTGCATGATTCATGGAGACGAAGAAAAAATTCGGCAGGTATTGATCAACCTTTTGGCCAATGCGGTTAAGTTTACAGAGTCGGGAACCGTTTCTCTGAATATTTTTTCCCAGGATAATAATATCTACCGGTTTGAAGTCCGGGATACGGGCAAGGGAATTTCCGAAGAAGCACAAAAAACGATTTTCGAGCCTTTCAAGCAGGATACCGAAGGCATTAAAAAAGGCGGCACGGGGCTGGGGCTGGCCATTTGCCGCAAGCAAATTCTTTTGATGGGATCGGATTTATATATATCTTCCAAATTGGGCGAAGGCTCCTGTTTTTATTTCACTCTTCGCCTGCCCCCCGCAAAAGGAGAACTTAAACCTCATAAAAAAATCACCAGAGAAATTTTCCGAATCACAGACGATTACCATGTCAAAGCGCTGGTAGCCGATGACAATCCGGACAACCGGGCCGTTCTTGCTCAATTGCTTAAAAATGTCGGCGTCCATGTCATTGAAGCAGAAAACGGCCTGGTTGCGCTTGAAAAAATTCGTGAGCACCTGCCGGATATTGTGTTTATGGATATCCGCATGCCCGTCATGGATGGCCGGGAGGCCATCAGGAATATAGTGACGGAGTTCGGTCCGGAACGGTTTAAAATTGTGACCATCACCGCTTCCGCCATGCAACACGAGCGGGAACAGTTCCTGAGACTGGGCTCCCATGAAGTGGTCCTCAAACCGTTTCGGGCGGAAGATGTATTCGAATGCCTGAAGAACCTTCTCAAAATCGAATTTGTTTATCAGGAATCCCGGCAAAACGAATCCGATTCCACGTTAAAGCACGAACTGGATTACACCCGAATCTGTATCCCGAAAGACATTCACCATTCGCTCAAGGAAGCGGCGGAACTGCATTATGTGACGCAAATCAGGCAATCATTACCCCTGCTGGAGGAAACGGGGGAGCAAGGGAAAAAACTGGCAGACAACCTGAATCTCTACCTCAAAAGATACGACATGAAAAAAATCCTGACTATCCTCGATCAGGTGAATTCGGAAGGATCGCCTGGGGCCTGACTCTCCCCCCTACCGCGCATCTCCCTAAAAACCAGACCGACTCACTTCACGTCTTTGGCGCACCGGAAACCGATAAAATTATAACGAGCGGAAGGCTCCATAAAGTTCCGCGCCCAGGTGGGGGAAAAGTCTATTTTCAAGTGGGACTGGTACAACCCGCCCCGGATCACTTTATACTTTTCTTTTTCGGAGCCGGGCATGCCGTTGTAATCCCAGTCATCCGAAGTCCATTCCCATACATTATGGCCCATGCCATAGACGCCATAGGGACTGATCCATTCCTGCCGTTTGTCCACCGGCTCGGGAAGAAAACCCGAAAACCCGTTATTGGGATGCGGCTGGTAGCTTCCCCACGGCCATTTACCGCCCGCCGGACCCCGGGCCGCCTTCTCCCACTCCTGCTCAGTCGGCAGACGCTTTCCCTCTGATCGGCAATATTCCCTGGCTTCTTCAAACGCAACCAAAGTCACCGGTAATTTTTTCTTTCCCGGGGCGATCGGAACATCCGCACGAAATTTTTTATACTCCCCGCGAGACAACTCGTACCGGTCAATTAAATAGGCATTTAGAAATACCTTCTGGCCCAGCGCGGTTTTAGGATCCTCGGCATGACCGTATATGAATTCACCTTCCGGGATGTACACCATCCCTTCGGGAACTTTAATGTGGGCGGGAACCTGAACGGAAATCTGTTCGACGTTGTTATCCGAGCAGGTAGAAATCCAGAACGACAAAAGCAGTAATAATAAAAATCGTTGCCACCTCATTGACGCGTTTTAGGGGAGGCAGGGCGTGGGTCAAAAAAATGAAACACCTCACCGCCATTGATGGGCAGGGGCTTTTTCTCATAATCAAGCGGATGGTCGATACCCGGCTGTATGGTCCCATCTATCGAGTAAGGACCATAATCGGCCCAGTAATTGCGGCTTCGGGTATCGGTGAAGGTGATCTGGGTGATGTACTTGACGTTCTTGTATCCATACTTGAACGGCGCTATCAGACGCAGAGGGAATCCGTGGTCCTTGGAAAGCGGCTGGTCATTCATGCGCAGGACCATCAGCACCCGCGGGCGCAGCAATTCTTCCAGCGCATAACTTTCATAATAAGAATCGGCGGATTTGAATGTAACGTATTTTGCTTTGGGATCGGGCTGCACCCGGTCGACCAGTTCCTGAAACCGGAACCCCTCCCACTTGGCTTTGGCGGACCAGCATTCGACACATTTCAGACGCGACACCTGGGACACCATGGGAAAGCCAAACAGGTCTTCGTACCCGAAGGCCGCCGGAGTTTTCACCATGCCGCCCACCGCCAGGCCCCATTCCTGGGCGCTCACCCCCAGAAAAGGATTGGCGCTTCGGATATAAAACCCCGGCACATCACGGTTCTGAACATAATTTGCAGGAATATTTTTATTGTTTTGGAAATTGATCGTCCCCGCACTTTTCTTCGGCCATAACCAGGCAATCGCGGATAATGAAAACACCCTCAAAAACGAACGGCGGTTCAATAGGGATCGCAACCCGGACATTTCATTTGCCTCTCAAACCCAGAACGTCCTGCATGTCATATAATCCCGGCGGCTGGTCGACCACCCATTGCGCGGCACGGATGGATCCACGCGCGAACGTTTCCCGGCTCTGCGCCCGGTGAAAAACTTCAAGCGTCTCGCCCATACCGCCGAACATCACGCGGTGTTCACCGACAATATCCCCGGCGCGCAGGGTATGCACGCCGATTTCTTTCGGACCGCGCCCTTCGCTGAACCCTTTTCTGCCGTAAACACCCACTTCATTCAAATCGCGCTCCAGCGCTTCCGCGACTACCTCGGAAAGGCGCACTGCGGTACCGCTGGGCGCATCCTTTTTAAACTTATGGTGGGCTTCGACAATTTCGACGTCATACGCGTCACCCAATATTTTCGCGACATCACCCACCACCTTGAACATCACATTGACCCCGATGCTCATGTTGGGCGCGAACACGCAACGGATGGTTTTCGCCGCTTCCTTTAACTGATTCTTCTCTGCCTCGGACAACCCAGTGGTGCCGAACACCACCGCTTTCTTCTGCGCGACCGCTTCCTGGAGAGTCCGCATGCTGGACTCGGGCGTGGAAAAATCGATCACTGCGTCACAGGTGCGCATCATTTCCGACAGACTGTCATGCAGGACTATATTCTTTTTGCCGATGCCGGCCAACTCGCCCACGTCCTGTCCCAGAGCGGAATGGCCCGTAAATTCCGTGCCACAACACAGGGAAACCCCTTCCGTATCCTCGATGCAGGAAATAATGGTTTTGCCCATGCGGCCTGCCGCGCCAACTACACCTATTTTGATCAATTCAACCTCCTGAAAACAATATATTGAGTTAGTGGACAACCGCTCTGACAGGAAGGACTTAAATCAACGCGTACTGTTTGAGCACCTTCTTCAACTGCTCAACGTGATCATCAGACATGTGGGCCAGAGGCGGCCGTAATTCGTCCGAAATTTTCCCCATCAACGCGAGTGCTGTTTTCACCGGCGCCGGACTGGTTTCGATGAACATGGCATCGTTGAGCGCCATCAATTCGTAGTGCAGGGCGCGAGCGCCGTCCATATCGTGATGAGAGGCCCGGTCGCACAGGAGCGCCATTTTTTCGGGGACAAGATTGGCCGTAACAGAAATCACCCCTTTGCCTCCAATAGCCAGAATCGGCCACAGCAGGCCGTCGTCTCCCGAAATCACCTCAAAGTCCTCACTGCACTGGGCGATCACCTCGCTGATCTGATTGAGTGAGCCTGACGCTTCCTTGATACCGATGATGTTTTTCTGGTCGTTGTCCAGACGCGCCACTGTTTCCGGCAACAGGTTGACGGCGGTTCGGCCCGGGACATTGTAGAGGATGATAGGCAGATCGGTTTCTTTCGCAACTGCCATGAAATGTTCGTACAATCCCCTTTGCGAGGGCTTGTTGTAATAGGGCGTGATCAATAACGCGCCATCGGCTCCCACCTTTTCTGCGAACCGGGTCATTTCAATCGCTTCGCGGGTGGAGTTCGAACCGGTTCCGGCCAGCACGGGAATTTTATCCTTGCACACTTCCACAGCGATGGAAATGACCTTATGATGCTCCTCGTTGGTCAGAGTGGCGGACTCTCCGGTGGTGCCGCACGGAACGATCCCGTTAGTGCCGTTTTCGATATGAAACTGCAGGAGATCGCGAAACGCCTGTTCATCCACCTGCCCGTTCTTGAACGGGGTAACAATGGCTACCAGAGATCCTTCAAACATGATTGTCCTTTAACGGATGATTACAATTCAACGATGTGGCCCTCAAACGTGATTTTGGTCAGCCCTTCAAGATAAACCACGGGCAGGGAACCGTTTGTGGGTTCAATATGAACTTTCAGAATTTCTCCGCCGCGCGTTTCCACGTTGACGGGCGATTCGATTTTGAATTTGCGCGAGGCGATTACGGCCGAGGCCACCACGCCGGTACCACAGGCGAGCGTTTCCCCTTCCACGCCGCGTTCGTAGGTGCGGACTTTTAAAAGACTGCCGTTTTTCTTCTCAACCAGATCGACATTGGTTCCCGCCGGAGCAAAAACGGAGTGATAACGAATACCACTGCCGATGGCATTGATATCTTCTCCATCGACATCCTCGGAAAACACAATGGCGTGCGGAACACCTGTGTTCAGGCTGTCCACTTTATACTGCATACCGTCGAAAGCCACCTGCAAATCATTCTGCAGGTTTTCCGGTCGGGTCAGTTTGACTTTTACGACCGGTCCGTTAACCTCGGCTTCGATAATACCTGCGACGGTTTCAAAAGAATGCTTTTGTTGAGCGATGCCCTTCTCGAAGGCGTAACGCGCCACACATCGCCCGCCGTTGCCGCACATCTCTGCGGATGAGCCGTCGGAGTTGTAAAAATCCCATCTGTAAGCGGCCTTGTCGGAGTTTTCAATAAAAATCACCCCGTCGGCCCCCACCGAATTTTTCGGCTGGCATACTTTTTTGACGAAATCCCTTTTCGTCTCCGGGTCCAGTACCGGCTCACGATTGTCGATAATGACAAAATCGTTCCCGCTACCGCTCATTTTAGTAAAAGAAATATTCACAAAAGGTCCATTTATAAAGGATTATTTTATCTTAAGATGAATAAACGTTATTTTGGATTCATCTCCCTCCAAGTGCGGCGATTCTAACACAGGGCCGAAACCCGGTCAAACTCGTTTGGCATTGCAAAATAAGGGTTTTGACCCATAGAAAGAGATTGAATCAGGGGGAAAGCACGCCGCTTCTGCCCGAGGCGTTGCCGCCCCGGACAGAAGAAGCTGGGAGGACCCAACCTCTTTCGAGGTTGGGGGGAGAATTCGTACACTCTTTTCTGTACAACTCGAGGAGAGAGGCGAACGAATTCAAAGAGTAGTCGGAGATTTTTTACACTCCTTACAAATATTTTGGAATATCGAATATTATTTTGGAAGACCGAATCTTATGAGCTGGATAAATTCAGGATTGTCGGGGTTAATAACGAAATGGAATCGCTAGCTCCCTGACTAGAAAAGATTACGAGAGTGGCATCGACCAACCCAAAGAGGTTAAAATAATGTTCGGAGGTGTCATTATGCCCAATAAAAAGCAGACCCAACTCGTTCGGGTGCGGCCCGACGAAACATTCACCACCAAACGCAACCTCAACTATTTTCCGGGCCTCTCGGCGAAAACCGCAGGGACAAAAAACCTGTCGATGATGCTGGTGCGCATTCCCCCAGGCGGTAAGGCGGAGCCTCACTACCACGACGGATTCGAGGCGGGGATCTATATCCTGGAGGGTAAGGTGGACAACTTGTATGGCGAAGGGCTCAAGGAGTCGGTCGTCACGGAGAAAGGCGATTTTCTGTTCATCCCGCCCGGCGTGCCGCATCAGCCTGTCAACCTGAGCGATACCGAACCGGCCCTGGCCATCGTTTCCCGCAACATCGCCAGTGAACAGGAACCGGTGGTGCCCTACTCAACCAGAGAATAGCCTTTTAAAAACAACAGGATAATTAAGCACGCCGGGACTGCCTTATATTATATTTACATAGGATTTCATTGTAGGAATATGATCCCTAAGATGGTATAATTTTTAATAATCCGCCAAAACGGCCTAACCGAAATCCGGACCTCGCTCTTGTCCGGCACTTTTCGCTTTTCAGGAAAACTGGGTCCCTTGGGAACTATGAAAAATCCCCGCCTGCGTGGCAAAATTATCCTTTCCACATTCCTTTTCCTCCTTGTGATGGGGGCACTGTCCTCCACGGTTTATAGCCACTTTCAGGAGTACCTTTCGGTATCCTACTGGAACACCACGGCAGTCCCTCTTAAATTAACCGAAGGCAATACGCTGGTGGACGATCTCTCCCGCACCTCCCCGGCCTGGCGGCAAAAGCTCAGCAAGCATATTTTCAACCAAATCGATCAGGAACTGCAATCGCTCGGAAAACAGAGCCGTTTGCAGAAAAACGCCGAAGCAAAACGTTTGATCAGCAAGGTGCAGGCCTCTCTTAAAAAGATGAAATCCGGGAAGCAGAAATTTGTGAGTACCGGTCAGGAGCCCTCACTCTCACCTTTTTACAGGGGACGTCACACTCTGGAGTACAGCCTGTGGAAGTTGAAGGGCCTGACTCAGGACTTAAATCCTGGTTCCGCTCAATCACAAAAAGTTTACCGGGTTTACGCGCTGGTGAACAAATGGCTGGTTTATGTGGCTCACCGCGAAATCAACGCCCGACGAAAAGGGATACCCGATTCATCCCCCCTGACTGAAGCACAAGTAAGTCCCGACCCACAAGCCGAAGAGACCAACACCTCCTTTCCGCAAATATCAGAGGTGGCAAAGATCACCGAGCAGGATATGGCTAAAGCCGACAAAGCGCTCTCCCGTCAACCGGCCCCTCTGCAGGAGACCCTGCCGGACAGCGACCCGGAGCCCCTCAAATCTCCGGAAGCGAAAACCGCCCTGGTTCCCGAGGCCCCTTTGATTCAGGAAGAGAGCCCCGTCTCTCCCAAGATCCTGGAAAGTGAAAATACGGCCTTATCTCAACCCTCGGCCACTGAACAGGCGGCAACCCCGGGAATTGATTTGGATGCTGAAGAGAATGAAAATTCGTTTTCTTCTCAACCACCACTAAACGGACCGGAAAGCGCACCTGAAGCCGAGCTG
>JAOUPX010000117.1 GCA_029879645.1 Nitrospinota bacterium | reverse complement strand
CCAGTGTATAGGAGATGGGTTCCCAGCGGGCCAGGCGGCTGCCGGCGCGGGTGATGGAGGCGACGCCGGAGAACAGGTCGATGGGGGTGGTGACCGTGTGCTGAAGCTGGTTCATCCGTTTCTGTAAATCCGAGCCGAACAGAAATCGCGTCAGAAGATTCATCTGGCCGCTGTCACCTTCAAACCGGCATCCCAGGGCGGCGATGGAAACGTCTTCCTCACTGGACCCCTGCATCAGCGATTTGATTTCTGCCTGCACCCGCAAAGGCCCGGCAGGAAGAAAAATCTCACCCTCCAGCGTCTGGCCTTCCCGCACCGATTTGGGAACGGGAGCGTAGAACCGGAACCCGCCGGCGGAAATGTTATCCACCACACCGTAAACTTCCAGAGCGGACGCATCCTTGAGCGTCAGATGGGCGGGCAATGGAATAGGAAATCGATAATCCGCCCGCTTGAACCGGGCCCGGCCTTTGGAGAACAACAAGACACTCGCGGCGAGTGCGAGATTGACCAACGCCCATATCCCGCACACCAGCAAACCTTCCAGCGTCAGGTGCCGATCATAATAATACAAAGCGATTCCCACCAGCAGGGCGGAAAGGTTAAGCACGAGAACGATCGTTTGCGGCACCAGGTACCAGGCGGTTTCCTTCTCCGGTGAAACCACTTTGTCGGTTACGTGGAACCGGAGATGCTTCTTGAAGAATCCGAGAGTCGACCAGGCCAGCGAGGCGAACCGCGCCATGTTGAACTGTTCGATGATGACCGAGCGCCCGTATCCGCGATTGACCTCTTCAAACATCCAGAACGACAGGATGATGTACGGCAGAAAGTGGAGGAGAAACTCCGAGCCCACCGCCTGGATGGGCATCACGCCGGTGGTCAATACGATGACCGGAGCGGTGTAATAAAAAAGTTTTTGCCATCCATCGAAGTAAGTGATGGACGAGGCCAGGTAATTGATGCGTTGCGCCAGGGTGAGGTTGCGGCAAAAGAAAACGCCTTCCTGCCGCCACGCCTGCATGGCGCCCTGCCCCCAGCGAACCCTCTGCTTGAGGAACGACACCATGTTGGAAGGCGCCAGGCCGAACGCCAGCGATTCGTCGTGATAGACCGATGTGAAACCTTGTTTGTGAAAGCGGACCGAGGTGTGCAGATCTTCCGTGACGGTGCCGGTGGCGAAACCGCCGATGGCGTCCAGCGCGCTGCGCCGGATGACCGCGCAACTGCCGCAGAAGAAGGCGGCGTTCCAGTAATCCTTGCCCCGCTGAATCACGCTGAAAAAAACGGACTGCTCGTGCCAGGCCTGGGCACGGTCGGTTTGCCGGTGATGTTGAAACGAATCGAGATTGTAAAAATCCTGCGGCGTTTGGACAAAGGCCAGCGACTCTTCATTAAAGTAACCCAATGTGCGGTCGAGAAAATTTTCACCGGGTGAGTGGTCGGCATCGAACACCGCGACAAAATCGGCGTTGCTCTGCTGAAGGGCGTGATTGAGATTACCCGCCTTGGCATCCGTATTGTCCGGGCGAATCAGGTAATGACATCCCAGTTCCTGTGCCAGCGCTTCCATCTCCGGCCGTCTGCCATCATCCAGCAACCAGGTCTGGTGGGGGTAATTCATGTTGATGGCGTTGACCAGCGTTCGCCGCAGAAGGCCGACCGGTTCGTTGATGGTCGTCACGAAAACATCGACGCTCAAACCTTCAGGCGCGGGCGGGGGTTGGCGAACCGTCAGACGCCAGGTCATGAACAAATGCATCAGCATGGTACAGAAACCGAACAGCTCCGCGCCATAGAGCGCATACGAGAACACCCGTGCCTCCGGGTTGAAGGTGCTCCATCGCCAGGTCAGGTACCACAGCGCAACCACAATAAACGTTGCGACCAAAATTTTTCGAGGCAGTTCCAGCTCTTTAAAGGGCGGATTTTTTTCCAAGGTGTAGTCTCAGAGTAAAGAGGGTGAGGGGCATATGGAAACAGGGGAATCTATTTATCATCGGAGAATAACCAGACGCGGCGGCCTTCGCTGAAACCCAATCAAAGTACGTCTGGCTAAAAAAGCAACGGCTGGAAAAACGGATCAACAACCAGCGAAACCGGGATAATTGTACGAAAATATGAAACAAAATTCAATAAACCAATACCCCTTGCGGGTCATTATTTTTATAGCAAGTCGGAAACGGTTTCATGAGGAGGCAGGGCTCGCTATCAACTCACTGGTCTCCATCCATTGGGATAGTTTATGAGGAGATCAACTGAAAGGGGACGATAATACTGAATCAAGTTTCTTTGGAGACCTGTTGTTCAGGCAGAGTAATGGTAAAGGTGACTCCCGCTTCTTCATTATTTGTTACGATAATTTTCCCGCCATGATGGGATACGATTTTATCGCAGATGGATAAACCCATGCCGGTACCCTCGTATTCGCTGCGTCCATGCAATCGTTCGAACGGTCTGAAAATTCTCTCAAGGTGAGCTTGGTCAATTCCGATGCCATTATCTATCACGGAAATCATGTAATGGCTGTTTTCCTCGTGAAAGCTTCTGACTGTTATTTTAGGAATGACTCCTTTCCGATGAAATTTCAGGGCATTGCCGATCAAATTAAGGAACAGCTGGTGCATTTGCGCGGGATCGGCATCGAGAATCGGCAACTCCTCGATTACCACAATCCCCTTGGATTTGTGAATACGGGATTCCAAATCGATCAGAACATCTTGCACAATAGTGTTCAGGTTGACCGCTTTGAAGGGCTCGAATTGTGATTTCAGCTGGGCGAATTTGAGCAGATCATCGATCAATAACTGCATCCGGGTGGCCGATTTTTGCATTCGCTCCAGATATTGTTTACCCTCCGAATCCTGCAGGGCAATGGTTTCCCCAAGGCGGTCGCCGAACACGATAATTTTTCTGAGAGGTTCCTGAAGGTCGTGGGAAGCGATAGCGGAAAACTGCTCGAGCTCCTTGTTGGCTTTCTTGAGTTTTTCCAGATAATCCAGGGCCTGGGTTTCCGCCTCCTTCTGCCTGGTGATATCGATGGCAAACAAGAGGACGCCTTGAACATTTCCATTTTTATCGCGATAGGGGACCTTGTTCGTTTGAACCCATTTTACCTCTCCCGATTCCGATTGATAGGATTCAACAATCCCCAGTTTGGGCTGTCCCGATTTGATAACCTCTAAATCATCCGCAAAATGGTTCTCAAACTGTTTCGGATAGACATCTTTGGAATGCCTGCCCTCTATCTGATCCGGCGTTAAATTGAGGGAGTCCGCGGCCGCCTTGTTCACGCGCATGATATGGTTAAGGCAATCTTTATAAATGATCAATGCCGGAGCGGAATTAAAAATAATTTCGTATTCGTTTTTTTGTGCCTGCAACTCATTTCGCTTGAGCAGGTGCTTGTAGCTCAAAAGGGATAACAGCCCGCTGAAAATAAGAACAAGCAACCCTTCCAGCAAGGAATAGGAAAACGAATGCCATCCCGTTTTGGGAACAAGGGATAATTGCCATGCGCCATTTGGAATATCAATGTCAACAGTAACGGGATCATCCAGAACAGAGTCGCTGGATTGAAAAAAGACGGTGCGCTTGCCTGAAAATTTATCGATTCTGGAAAATTCAAACAGATAATTTTGAGAAATTATTTTTTTGATTCCTACCGCCTCGAATAACTGGGACACTTCAATTAGTACGGTGGCAAATCCCCAAAACTGCTCGTTACCAGATTTTGGATTCGATAAAAATACCGGGGTCCTGCCCAATATTGCGACTCCTCCCTGCACCAGTGGGATCGGGCCCTCCACGGTCATTTTTTTGGATCGAATTGCGGCGATAGCGTAAAGGTTTTGATTCAAGTCCAATCCAATTGCCTTCTGGTGGCCTTCCATCGGAAAGATGTGTTGAACAATTCCGTTGGGGGCCAATTGAAGATTGGTGATGCCGCCATAGTGCTCGATCATTTCTTCCGCCAACGCATCGAAATTAGACAGCGAATTATAGGGTTCGGCAGTATCCAGGGCAGAGTCAGTCGGCAGGGAGGATGGTAAATGCGGCGTAAGGATCTGGGCTTGTGAGGCGGCAATCATTTGAGCCAGCGCACGGGCCTCAAATTCCCGTTTGACAACCGTGGCCAGCGCATGACCGGAGGACAGGGAACGCGAAAGCTGTTTTTCCAGAGATTGAGCCTGGGAGGTAGCCAGGTTGTGAGCAATCGTCCGGGACTCAAATTCGCGCTTGGACTCCAAAATATAGATGAGAAGTCCACCGAAACTGATGGCCAGGAGAAAAATAGAAACTGTGTACAAAGCAATTCGGTTAGTAAGCATACGTTCAGAAATACCCTAGAAGGACTGAAAAAAGGGTCTTCCAGCGGCGAAGCTTGGCTGAGTACAGCCAATCAATCATCAAGATGCACAGTTTCCCTTTTTAATAGGCTAAAGCGATAACCCTTCAAAGTCAACGGGTGCCGAAACTTTACGCCTTTAATATCAAATATATATACACGTTTTTGAGGCGACAGGGGAACCCGGTTTGTGGTATAAATCTAAAGTCCCGTATAAGTTATTGATTTTATATTTATTATGGGACTTTTGGAAAAAATCCGGATTCTTCGCGGTATCTGTCCTGCCTGCCGAAGGAAGAATTCTAAATTTGATAATCCCTTAATAACTAAACAGTTAAGGATACCTCGCCATGAACAACGATCAAATCGCCCTCTACCTCAACGAACATCCTGAGTTCTTCAACTATTACCCGGAACTGCTGGCGCGGATCCAGTCGATCGACCCGGAGGACTTGCCCATCAAACCGGTGAAGACGCTGAACATATCGGATCGCATTCTGAAGCGCGCCCAGGCGGATACGGAGCATATGAAGAACCAGCTGGTCAGTTTCATGGAAATCAGCCAGGCCAACGACAAGATTCAGGAGAACCTGTTCGAGATTGATCGCATCATCATGTACAGCCTTAATTTTTCGCAGATGATCGTGCAGTTGCGCGAGGAGATTATCAAGCGCTTCAAAATTCCGGGAGTGGAGATTGTGTTGATGGACGGCGACGCCCATCTGATGGAGAGGTGCCTGAAGGACCGGCTGGAAAAAAACTCGGTGCAGGGTTTGCAGTTTTTCGATACAGGCACGGTGATCAACTGGTTCGGAGCCATTCCCAGGCCCATCCTGCGCGCCGAATTGAAGGAATCCTCCAAGCTGTTCAACGGGTCGGAAGATTTGAATATTCAATCGGAGGCGCTGATCCCGATCATCCTGCACGGCAACCTCATCGGCGCCATTGCCCTGGGAAGCGAGGACCCGCATCATTTCCATGAAGGATTGCGTACGGATCTGCTGGAGCGCACCGCCGACAAGCTGGGTATCGCCATCGAAAACGTACTTCTGCTGGACCTGATGAAGAATCAACCGGTGCTGGATTCCAACACGGGTCTTTACAATGAGATTTATCTGGAGCCGGTTTTGCGCCGCGAATTCGGCTGGGCGCGGTGTTACAGAAAATCTCTTTCACTGATTAAAATGCAGATTGACTCTTTTAAGGAACTCGTGAATACTTGTGGTAATTCACGCATTCAAACGGTTCTGGCCAGGGCCGGAAAAACACTTGCGGAGAGCGGCGCCGGGGGCGATATTATGATCAGTTCCGGCGGTGGGGATTTTTTGATTTTACTGCCGGACACGTCCGGAACGGACGCCGGGGAAACCGCCGAGCGAGTGAGAAAAATCCTGAAAACTCAAATGTTTGCGGGAGTGGATCACGATTGTCTCCAGATTCCTTACGGAGTGGCCACTTTCCCTGGAAGGGATATCGATACGCCCGCCGATCTGCTGAAAGCGGCGGACAAAGCTCTTGAACAAGTTAAAGAAAAGAAGGATCAGAAAATAGCGGTATGAACATCAGAAAAGCAACATTACAGGATGCCGAAATCATCGTGCAGATGGTCAACCTTCACGCGGAAGTGGGGCAGATGCTGTTCCGAACCCGGGAGGACGTGTGCGCCCACATTCACGATTTTATGGTGGCGGAAATAGACGGATACGTGGCCGGCACCTGCAGTCTCAGCTTCGGTCCGGGAACTCTGGTGGAAATCCGGTCGCTGGCGGTGCATCCCGGCCATTACCGGCAGGGCATCGGCACCGCACTGGTGAATGAATGCATCAAACAGGCCACCGTGGCCGAGTGCGACCGCATCTTTGTGTTGACCTACGCCATTCCCCTGTTTCAAAAACTCGGCTTCCGCGTTATCGGCATGGACCAGCTTCCCGACAAAATCTGGAAAGATTGCCAGGGATGCCGGAAAAAAGACCACTGCGACGAAACCGCAATGATCCGCAACCTGGTGCAGGTAGCCCCGTCCTCCGGTAAGGATGCCCCGACTGCAGAAAGTAACGATACCGCCCTTCCCGTATCTTAGCCGGTCCTTCTTAACCGCATTTAAATCTAAACAGAGATTCTTCGCTCTACTCCGTTGCGCTCAGAATGACAGAGATCCATCAATTGTCATCCTGAGGAGCAATAGCGACGAAGGATCTATGTTTAGATTTTCAAAACGGTCCAATTAACAGGGAAACTCCAATAAGAAAGAACCACTTACGAGATTACCCCGTTTTGGAGGTTGAAAAGTAGCCCCGCAAAAAGTAAGATCAACCCACTCACCCTTCTTTCCAAAAATGATTTCGCGGCATTCCATATGAGTCTGATCGAAAAGCAGAATTTAAATTATATGACGATGGTCGAGCAGTTTTTCCTGTCGCTCAAAGCTTCCGGCCTCAGCCTGTCCGCCAGCGATTACCATTTGATCAGTCAATGGGAGGACCGGGGTGTGGACGTGCATGCCCTGTGCCGGGCGATTGAAACCGGATTCGAGAAAGCGGTCAAACAGGAGCGTTCGCCCAACCCCAAATGGTCGTTGACCCGCCTGGAAGATTATATCGAACAGGAACTGCAGAAGAGGGCGCGATGACTCCGCCGCAGGGTAAAGCCGCAAACCCGGCTACTCCTTTGTCCAAGTCCAGAGAAGAAACGCCGAACCCGAAGGAGATGACCATCGAATCCAGAAATCAGCCAAGCCCGGGAATATGCAAGCAATGCCAGGGCTCCCACTACGTCCTGGTTAATGTGGACAGCTTCGTACACGCAGAATTGTGCTCCTGTTTCAATTGTTCCAAGTGTCAGGGGCGGGGCCATATTTTTCTGGAAGATGAAAAAGGTATTTCATCCATGGCCGAATGTGAATGCGCCCGGCTGGTGCGTCGATTGAAAAAGCTGGGCGAGGCCGGTATTCCGGGAAAGTTCACCGGCGCGCGGTTTGAAACCTATCAACCCATGGACGCCTCACAAAAACTGGCTCTCCGGATCGCCAGGGACTTCGTGGAAGATCATGGCAGTAACGTGCAGGGTCTGTTATTCATGGGCAGGCCGGGGCTGGGCAAAACCCACCTGGCGGTTTCCGTCATTAAAGAACTGATTCTCAACAAAGGGGAAGACTGCAAATTCATCGATTTCTTTCAACTCTTGTCCGACATCCGCAACGGGTATTCGCAGGATTTGTCCGAGCAGGCCATCATCAATCCCTATGTCGCCGCGCCGGTACTGGTGATCGACGAACTGGCAAAAGGCAGAAACACCGAATGGGAGTTGACCATGCTTGACCAGATCATCTCCAGCCGTTACAACGCCGCCGATAAAATTACGCTTCTTACCACCAACTATACCGACGATTCCGCCATCAGAAAAAGCGGCAAAAAGGAGACCCATGTCGAATTCGGATCGAGCAGTGGGCGCAAAGCGCAGACGGGCGAAGAAACCCTGCAGGACAAAGTCGGCGAGCGGATTTACTCGCGATTGGTGGAGATGTGCCGTCTCGTCAAACTGAAGGGGGAGGATTATAGAATGGTCATGGAAGATAAAGCCGCCGCCCCTCCCCGCCCGGCGAAGAAAACAAACCGGACAGGATAACTGGATCAGCAGGATTTACAGGATATTTATAATTTATTCTTTAAGAAATTGTTAGGCCAGGTAATTTCCCTTTTCCATGCTCCCTGATCCGGTTTTATCCTGTCGGATTTCTTCTGGACCCTGCCCGGAAAAGAAAAAAGGCGAGAGTAAAAAAACTCCCGCCTTGCTTATTCAGAATCAGGGTTGGACCCTGCCACCTTTAAAAATCTAATCCAGAGAATACTCGTTGTTATCCAAAGATTCATCGCGCTCATCGTTTGGAAGATCGGGTGCGTCTTTGGATTTCTGGTCTTTCTTTTTCTGCAGGTGCAGGGGAACCTTTTTCTTGAGAGCGCCAAAATAGTTATCCCAGTAATCCTTACTCAGTTTCTTGCTGGGCAGAACCTTTTTGACCTTTCCCTTGCCGTCTTTGATCTTTACTGGATAAAACATCTTGTGCCACCTCGCTTTCCTACCGGAATAACAAGCCAGGAAACGGCCACCAGGCCGTTACTATCTAGTGAACTTGTCCTTAATAGGTATTATAATGATACGTTTCCCTTTAAATGAGATGCGGGGAATATAAATAAAGATTCACACTAATAGTTTATTTTAGCCGTTTGGAGGCTGATTTTGAGGAATTGGGCATATATTTCGTTGATTTTGGGCGGTTTTCTGCTGTTTAACGCTTGCGAGCGGGAAATGAAGGAACACAAGGGCCATCCCGCTGTGGTCAAAAAGCTGGAAATGCAGAGCGATCCGGCCATCCAGGCCAAGGCCGTCAGTGGTAAGGTCACCCTGGACTCGAAGATCCAGGCGGAAATTCCAGAGGGCTCGGTGTTGTTCATTTATGCCCGGGCGCGGGGAGAGACTTCCGGCCCGCCGGTGGCGGTCAGGAAAATGCTTTTCTTCCAGTTTCCGCAGGAATTTACCATCAGCCCCGCCGATTCGGTAATGACCCAGGACGGTTTCGACGGCGAATTGACCCTGTCCGCACGGCTGGACCGCGACGGCAACGCCCGTGCTGGCGCCGGTGACATCACC